>NZ_JAWQLY010000010.1:0-144366 GCF_033446685.1 Halomonas sp. HP20-15
GCGAGAGTAGGTCATCGTCAGGCATTTATTTCGACACCCCCGGCCATTGGTCGGGGGTGTTGTCGTTTAGGGCTTCCCAGGCAGAGGCGCGGAGCGCCGCCCGGCGGGTGGCCGCCCCGACCATCGTCAGGCAGCTTCACGAAAAGGCCCCCGGACACCCGGGGGCTTTTTTTATGCCTGGGAAAACTGGTAAAGCCTGGGTTTTGAACGTCACTGGTGACCAGTATTAGCCCGTCTATTGTTGGAAGGTTGTCTCTAGTGGTTTTGCTAGGCTTTCCTGCGCTCGCTCTACTGGTGACCACAGCAATGCTCGATAAAGAGATGTACTCCTTTACTGTGCTGTCATTGTTTAGCTAGCGGCTTCTAACAAGCTACAAGCGGTCTATCGCCATGGGTGGTCAGAACGGTGCTGCAAAGCGGCTTCATTCAACAAGCCTAATCGGGATTTGCACCGAGCCATTAAGATGGAAACATAAAAAAGCCCCGCCAGAAGGCGGGGCTTAATAGTGTCACCGCAAGCGGTGAGGAGTAAGCGGACAGCTTACATCATGCCGCCCATACCGCCCATGCCACCCATGTCCGGGGCACCACCGGCTTCCTTCTCGTCCGGGTCTTCGGCGATCATGGCCTCGGTCGTGATCATCAGACCTGCCACGGAGCCAGCGGACTGCAGCGCAGACCGAGTCACCTTGGCCGGGTCGAGAACACCCATCTCGAACAGGTCGCCGTACTCGCCGGTCTGCGCGTTGTAGCCAAAGTTGCCTTCGCCGTCCTTGATGCGGTTGACGATGACAGAGGCCTCTTCGCCAGCGTTGGTCACGATCTGGCGCAGCGGTGATTCCATCGCACGCAGCGCGATCGCGATACCATGGGTCTGGTCTTCGTTCTCGCCCTTGAGACCCTGCATCTTGGTCAGGATACGGATCAGAGCGGTACCGCCGCCAGGTACCACGCCTTCTTCGACTGCTGCCCGTGTAGAGTGAAGCGCATCTTCGACGCGGGCTTTCTTCTCTTTCATTTCGACTTCGGTAGCGGCACCAACGCGGATGACGGCTACGCCGCCGGCCAGCTTGGCGACGCGTTCCTGAAGCTTCTCGCGGTCGTAATCGGAAGACGTCTCTTCGATCTGGGCGCGAATCTGGCCAACACGTGCTTCGATGTCGCCCTCGGAACCGGAACCATCGATGATGGTGGTGTTTTCCTTGGACATGGTGATGCGCTTGGCGCTGCCCAGGTGATCCAGGTTGGCCTGCTCGAGAGTCAGACCCACTTCCTCGGAGATCACGGTACCGCCGGTGAGGATGGCGATATCCTGGAGCATGGACTTGCGGCGATCGCCGAAGCCGGGCGCCTTGGCGGCAGCGACCTTGACGATGCCGCGCATGTTGTTGACGACCAGTGTCGCCAGTGCTTCGCCTTCGATGTCCTCAGAGATGATTGCCAACGGCTTGCCAGCCTTGGCGACGCTCTCGAGCACGGGCAGAAGCTCACGAATGTTGGAGATCTTCTTGTCGACCAGCAGCAGGAGTGGATCTTCCAGTTCGACTGCCATGGTTTCCTGGTTGGTGACGAAGTAGGGCGAGAGGTAACCGCGATCGAACTGCATGCCCTCGACGACTTCCAGCTCGTCCTCGAAACCCCGGCCTTCGTCGACGGTAATGACGCCTTCCTTACCGACCTTTTCCATCGCCTCGGCGATGATCTGACCGATGCGTGCATCACCGTTGGCAGAAATGGTGCCGACTTGAGCGATCGCCTTGGAATCGGTGCAGGGCACGGCGAGTTGCTCGATTTCCTTGACTGCGGCTGTCACGGCCTGATCGATCCCGCGCTTGAGATCCATCGGATTCATGCCGGCAGTGACGCCCTTGAGGCCTTCGTTGACGATGGACTGAGCCAGGACGGTCGCCGTTGTGGTGCCGTCGCCCGCTACATCGGAAGTCTTGGAAGCGACTTCCTTGACCATCTGGGCGCCCATGTTCTCGAAGCGATCCTTGAGCTCGATCTCCTTGGCGACGGAAACGCCGTCCTTGGTGACGGTCGGAGCGCCGAAGGATTTCTCGAGCACTACGTTGCGGCCCTTCGGCCCCAGCGTGGCCTTGACGGCGTCAGCCAGAACGTTAACGCCGCGCGCCATGCGCTTGCGTGCATCATCTGAGAACTTGATCTGTTTCGCTGCCATTTTCGTAACTTCCTGAAATTAGTGCGATGAACGAAATAGTGTTAACCGTACGGAAACGTATATAAGCCCGTTGCTCAGCCTTCGACGACGGCGAGGATGTCTGCTTCACTCATGATCAGAACTTCTTCACCATCGATTTTCTGTTTCTCGACGCCGAAGCCTTCCTTGAAGATGACGGTATCACCGACCTTGACGTCCAGCGGGCGTACTTCACCGTTGTCGAGAATCCGGCCGTTACCGATGGCGAGGACTTCGCCCCGAGTCGGCTTTTCCTGGGCGTTGCCCGGAAGCACGATACCGCCAGCGGTTTTCTGTTCTTCTTCGACGCGACGGACAACGACGCGATCGTGCAAGGGACGGATGTTCATTGCTCACGTTCTCCTGATGGTTGCATAACTCAAACGCATTTCCCTGATGAGCAAGGCTCACGGGCGGCGAGCGATCCTCGCCGGTGTTGGTGGTCTGCGGACTGGCCGCCTACCGAAGCTTATCGCTGATCACTTGATGGGGCCTTGCTAAGGCCTTTCAAGGCCTTCCAATGAAAAAAATTCACCGCCGCGTTTCATCGCGCCCTAGGAAGTCTCCTTCAAGCGGCCCATTGGATTGAGGCGTCTCTTCGCCTGGCTGCTCGTCCTGCGAAGAGGGGCGATTCGAACCATCATCCCATCCAGTGTCACCGGGCGGATAACGGGAGTGCATCGAGTAAGCGCTCATGCGTCCAGGTAGCTTCCTTAGCAGCTTGCCGAGCAATCGTCGCGAATTCGGCAACAGGCACATGAAGCCCAGGGCGTCGGAAAGGAAACCGGGGGCCATGAGCAGGGCGCCGCCAAAGATCAATGCGGCACCGGTCATTAGTTCGTCGGAAGGGATTTCACCCTGCGCGAACCGCTGTTGTGCACGCTGGAGTGTCGCGACGCCTTCCCGCTTGACCAGATGCAACCCCAGAAAGCCGGTAGCTATGACGAGCACCAAGGTAGTCAGAAGGCCGATCTGTGAGCCGACCGAAAACAGGATGACGAAGTCCAGCAAGGCAAATAACGTGAAGCACAGTAAGATCGGCATAGGCTCTCCCATGGATTCATACAGCCGAGATGGAGGCACTTGCGCAAAAAAGCAAGTTTGCTGGCTTTGCTCAGTTTCAATGATGGCAGGCATGAGGAATGGCGTGCTACCTTTGCTTATATTGCGCCGCACAACACAATTGCTCGAAGGAGAACGTCATGGAACTGGATGGTGCCGTCGTTGCGATAACTGGTGGGGCCCAGGGGCTGGGACTCGCCATGGCCAAATTGCTAGGCGCGCGCGGCGCGCGATTGGCACTCGTGGACCGCGACGAGGAGAGCCTGGCTCATGGAGCGGGGCAGCTTGCCGAGTTGGGCATCGTTGCTGAAGCGTTCGTGGCGGATGTCGCCGACGAGGATGCCGTAGAACGCTGCTTCGCAAGAATACATGATCGACTCGGACCGCTATCGGGACTGGTCAATAATGCGGGCATCACCCGGGACGGCCTTCTGGTCAAGGCTAAGGATGGCCGGGTCGAGAAGACCATGTCCCTTTCCCAATGGCAGCAGGTGCTCGATGTCAATCTGACCGGCGTTTTCTTATGTGGGCGTGAGGCGGCTCGTCAGATGGTCGAAAGCGGCCTCCAGGGAGTCATCGTCAATATCTCCAGTATCTCTCGCGCCGGAAACATGGGACAGAGCAACTACGCGGCGGCCAAGGCCGGCGTGGCCGCCTTGACCGTGACCTGGGCAAAGGAGTTGGCGCGTTACGGTATTCGCGTCGGCGCCGTGGCACCGGGGTTCATCGAAACCGAGATGACTTCAACGATGCGTCCGGATGTGCTGGAAAAGATCACCAAGGGCGTTCCGCTGGGGCGGTTGGGCCAGCCGGAGGATATCGCGCAAAGCGTTTGTTATATTTTCGAGAACGCCTATTTCAGCGGGCGCGTCATTGAATGCGATGGCGGGCTGCGCATCTAACTCTGGGACGAGACTGGACGCAGAACGGGCATGCCTGCTGGCATGCCCGTTACGCATGGATGATGGCAGAGAGGTTAGAATGTAACCTGCTGGCGCAGGTTGTCGATGGTTCCTTCGCCGATCCCATCTACGCGAGCGAGATCGTCGGCAGTTTGGTAACTGCCATTGTTCTTGCGGTCCACGATGATGGCATGGGCCTTGACCTCGCCGATGCCGGGCAATTGAGCCAATGTCGCCTCGTCAGCGGTATTGACGTTGATCTGGGCCGTTTCCTGAGCCACTACGGTCGTGGATGCCAGGGCGATGGCCAGCGACACGAGCGCAGCCTTGAGCAATTTGGACATCTTTATTCCCTTCTTATCATTACAACATTAGTTTTATTGGTTTCCTGCGAATTACCTTTCTCACCCTAAAGCAATCACCGGAGCGGGGATGTTGGCGTATTCGTCATTTTATGTAATCCATTGACGATAAACGGTGTCAGTATTTTGCCATTTGCTACTCACTGTCAGGCTGCAGTTCGCTCAAGCGGGGCTGGTATACTAGCGACAGTTCATTGCCATTGGAGCCCCCATGCCTAGCCAAACCCCACCGCTGATCATCGCTCTCGATTATTCGTCGCTGGATGCGGCTCTATGCATGGCGGATCAGCTGGACCCTGCTCGCTGTCGACTCAAGGTCGGCAAGGAGCTATTCACGCGCAGTGGACCCGCGGTTCTCGAGGCGCTGCACGGACGGGGCTTCGAAGTATTCCTCGATCTTAAATTCCATGATATTCCCAATACCGTGGCCGGGGCCGTTCAGGCGGCCGCAGAACAGGGTGTATGGATGGTCAATGTCCATGCCTCGGGCGGGCGGCGCATGATGCAGGCGGCCCGGGAACGTCTCGAGGCACAGCGCTTCAAGACGCGACTCATCGCAGTGACGGTCTTGACCAGCCTTGAGCGTCAGGATCTGGCCGAGGTCGGCCTGGATGTAACGCCTGAGTCGCAAGTCGAGCGTTTGGCGCAACTGGCCCAGCAGACAGGGCTAGATGGCGTGGTATGTTCTGCGCAAGAGGCGAGCCGGCTTAAGGAGTTGTGCGGCGAGGCCTTTCTCAAGGTTACACCGGGCATCCGTCCATCGTTTGCTCGGCAGGGAGACCAGCGGCGTATATTGACGCCGGCCGAAGCACTAGCCGCGGGAAGCACCCATTTGGTGATCGGGCGCCCGGTAACCGAGGCCACCGATCCCATGGCGGCGCTTGAGGCGATCGAACGAGAACTGTAAAGCGCCGAATTATTCACCTTCCAGGCCGGTGATTGGCTTGGTTACGCCCCAGCTTCGACAACGGGGGCATTGCCAATGCAAATGGGCGCCTGCGAAGCCGCAACGATGGCAGCGAAAGCGAGGCCGGGACTCGAGCAGCTTTCCGGTATGCCGTTTGAGCAGCGAGAAATGCTGCTGTTCGGGGCCGGCTTCGGTAACGTAGAGGTCCATGAGATAGTCGACGCCACGTAAGCTGGGGGTGACGGCGAGCTGGTCGCCAATGACATTGGCGGCCGCGTTGATGCCCTCATGCTGTTCGGTCAGGCGAGCCAGCATGATCACCGTACTGATATGTGGCGCTTCGCTGATCCATTGGCGCAGGCAGCGTACCAGGCCTTGCTCGTCTTCGAGTTTTAGATAGGCGTCTCGCAGCGGTTCCAGAACGATAGGCGTGAAGTCATGATCCTGGCGGGCGAGGCGTTGGAGCGTACGTATCTCCGCCTTGTAATTGCCTGCTTCACGCTCCAGTTCGGCGATCAGCCAATTGGCTCGTACACAGCGATCATCAATGCTCAGGGCTTGGCGCAGGCGCTTGCGAGCCAGGGCCGGGCTGGCGGTGTGCATGTCTTGCTGGGCCAGTTCGCAAAGCCAGTGAGCGGCTGCGCGGCGAATGTCGGCGTCTTCACGGATCAGTTGCGGCTGCGCCACTTCCAGGGCCTTGGCCCACTCGCGCTCGCGCTCGTACAGATCCACCAACAGGAGCTTGGCGGGTTTCAGCCGGGCCTGATCGTGGCTGGTACGCAAGAGTCCCAGGAGAAGTCTTTCGGCACGATCCAGGAGTCCCAGGTGCAGGAAGTCCCGCGACAGTTCGAGCTGGACCTGGTCGCTTTGTAGCGCGGTCAACGAAGGCCGAGCCAGCAGGTTCTGGTGAATCTTGACTGCGCGATCGGCTTCGCCGCGTGAGCGGAACAGGTTGCCCAGTGCGATATGAGTCTCGATGGTGTCGCTGTTGACCTCGAGTGCCTGGACGAAGGTTTCGATGGCCCGGTCGGGCTGTTCGTTGAGTAGATAGTTGAGGCCGACGAAATAGTCACGCGACAACGGTGATGAGCGGGGCTGGTGTCTTGCGTGTCGGCGGCTCTCGAGTCGGCCCAGCCACCAGCCGATGGCGATTGCCACCAGTAACAGGGCCAGCAGCTTGAGATCAGGCATCTACGGGGTGTCCTTGAACTCCTGGATGCGCAGTCGATCGAGCTCCTTGCGTTGTTGCTGGTTATGGCGCTGGGCGCGGGTGAGCAGGGTGCGCAGACGTAGATACACGCCGGTCATTGCGAGCATGCCAAGGATCACGCCGCAAGCGAGAGCGATGAGTAGCCAGAGCGACAGCGATGCCGGTGGCAACTCGATCCAGATCAAGTTCAAAGGCAACGCCTGCTGGTTGTTGACGGCGAAGAGGATCCCCAGCAGCAACACCACCAGCAAGATGATGGCGAGGAGCAGACCTTTGAGCCAGCGCATAGCGATTTCCTTATGGCAGAACTGTGTCGGGCATCAGTAACCCAGCGCGCGACTGGCGTTGACCTGCTCGCGCAACTCCTTGCCCGGCTTGAAGTGTGGCACGAATTTGCCCGTCAAATCGACCGGATCGCCGGTCTTCGGGTTGCGCCCGACGCGGGGCTCACGATAATGCAACGAAAAACTGCCGAAGCCGCGAATCTCGACTCGGCCTCCATCGGCCAGTTCACCAGTGATGTCGTCGAGGATGATGCGCACGGCGGCTTCGACTTCCTTGATTGACAGCTCGGGCTGTCGCATGGCGATTTGTTCGATCAACTCGGACTTGGTCATCGCATTCACTCCACACGGATGGCCTGCCTAGGGCAGGGCACGTCTTGTTGTTTTCGTCAGCATACTGCCCGAACCGTGAGAAAACAACGCACTAGCCGACATGTACCGCAACTGGCGGATACGGCAGTGATCCTGTGCGTGTCGCGCCGCAGGCTCGGTGCGTATAATCGCCGTCAGTTCCATTCGCGAAAAAGAGGTTAATGGTGACCGAAGACACCACATTGAAGCGCCTTTACTGGCATTCCCGTCGTGGCATGTGGGAGCTGGATCTGCTCCTGATCCCCTTTCTCGAGCATCGCTACGGCGCTCTCAGCGACACGGACCAGGCCGCCTACCAGGCACTGATCGAGCAGGAGGATCAGGATCTCTTCATCTGGCTGATGCGTCGCGATTGGCCACAGGACGAGACGCTACGGCGAATCGTCAAGATGATCGTCGAATATGCTGAAACGACCGGTAACGATCAATATCGCACCCTCTAGGCTGGGATTGGCGTGTTCGGCGCTGTTGGCACTGGCCGTGTGTGTCCTGATTGTACGCTATGGCCCGCTGTGGCTGGCCGTCGCTTCGAGCGTGACGATGCTCGCGGGGCTTGGCTGGGAGTGGCGCCAGGCGCGTGGGCTGACGCTTCGCTGGGTGCCGGGGCAGGGCAACGGTTGGCAGTGCAGACGGGAGCGGGGCTGGCAGCCGGTTGTGGTGTCCTGTATCTATCTCGGTCCGTTCTTGGCGGGTCTGGACGTGGCGGGCCGACGCCACTGGCTGTGGGTGGATAGTGTCGAACAGGGGCAACGCTGGCATCTGCGTCGCCTGCTGCTTTGGAGCGAATGAACCGCCGCTTATTGCTGGTAGCTAGCTGCGGAAATTAAGGAATGGTTGATGGGCAATCACGGTTGTAGTGCAGGCCGCGAGATTCGCGGCGCTGCAAGGCCGAGTCGACTAGCTCAGAAGCCACCAGCAGTGCATGACTCAACCTACGGGTCGCAACAGTCGGCCTGAAGCGATCATTCAACTGGTCACTATCGGCCTTCAGGACTTTCAGCTGGGCCTGAGCCGTCCTCAGGCCGGCGTCGCTGCGAACGATGGCGGCGTGTTCGCTCATCACTTCGCGTAGCCGCTCGAGCAGTGCGTTTGCCTCGCCCTCGGGGGGCGGCGGTGCCTGTTCGTCGGGCGGCGTTGCTAGGCACTCCCGGGCCAGCGGTCGATTCGGTCCATGAGCTTGCCCATGACGCAACGCGTTGGCCACGGAACGTGCGAACACCAGGCATTCCAGCAGTGAGTTGCTGGCCATGCGGTTGGCCCCGTGCAGTCCCGTACGGGCCACCTCGCCGATAGCGTAGAGATGCGCTATGTCGCTGGCACCGTCGAGATCCGTCACGACACCGCCACAGCTGTAGTGCGCCGCCGGAACGACCGGGATCGGCTCACGACGGATGTCGATGCCGCGGGCCTGGCAATGGGCGACGATGGTCGGAAAGTGATGCTCGATTGTCTCCGCGGGCAGGTGAGTGATGTCCAGTGCAACGTATTGACTGTGCGCGCGTTGCATTTCTGCCTGAATCGCTCGCGCGACGATGTCTCGCGGTGCCAGTTCGCCGCGCTCGTCATAGTCCGGCATGAAGCGTCGCCCCTGCGCATTGCGCAGGATGCCGCCTTCGCCACGTACCGCTTCACTGATCAGGAACGCCGGCCCGTCGGGATCGAAGAAGCAGGTGGGGTGGAACTGCTGGAACTCCAGGTCGGCTAGACGCGCGCCCAGCGCGGCGGCCATGGCCATACCCTCGCCGCATGCCGGGTTGGGGCTCGTGGTGTACCGATAGAGGCCGCTGGCACCACCGGTAGCCAGCACGGTATCTCGAGCCCATAGCCGTTGAAGGTGGCCTTCGCTGTCGAGGCCCAATGCACCACAGCAGCCCTGATTGTCGGCACAGAGCTCGATGATCTGCAGGTCGGTGACCAGGCGCACCCGTGCATGGGCAGCAACCCGAGCGAGCAACGTGTCGATGACGGCTCGCCCGGTGGCGTCGGCTGCATGGATGATGCGCCGCGTGCCGTGGCCGCCTTCGCGGGTCAAGTGATAGGGGTAGGGGGCCTCGGGCGATGGGTCGCGCGTAAACGGTACGCCCTGGTCGATCAGCCATCCGATGGCGGCGGGGCCGTTCTCGACGGTAAAGCGGACGGCCCGCTCGTCACATAGACCGTCGCCAGCGACCAGGGTGTCCTGCACGTGCGCTTCAAGCGTGTCCTGTGGTGCCAGTACGGCGGCGATCCCGCCCTGAGCCCATGAGCTCGCGCCGATTTCGTCACGTCCCGGGCGCAATAACGTGATACGGCGATGATCGGCCAGCTCAAGCGCCAGTGTCAGCCCGGCTACGCCCCCACCGATGATCAGTACATCGTGTTCACTTTCGGTCATCGCAATCGCGGCCTTTTCTCGGGGAGCCATGCGGCTCGTTGTCGAAGCCGTCAGGCTCGTCGCTTTTATTGGCCAGTCGTCGGGCATCGCTGATCAAAGTGTGATGGCTGGCGCGTCGACGCAAGCGACGGCTGGGTAGTCGGCGCAATCCACCCAGACGCAGGCTGAGCTCGTGAGCCAGTCGGGCCAATTCACGATTGAGCCACAGATAACCGCTGGGACTGAACAGAATGCGGCCGTCGGGCCCACGCGCCAGCGCGGCCTTATCGGCGTAGCGCTGCAGGTCGAATCTGCCTACCTCGACATCGATCGGCTGACCGGTCCGAACCTGAAAGGCCAGGGTGCCGAGTACCCGGGCCAGGTGGTGTTGCTCTTCACGCAGCCCGTTCATGGCCTCTATGCGATCATGCCCGTCGCGCGTGGTCCAGTGCGATTCGAGCAGTAGCTCGATGGTCGACAGCATGCGCCGTTGCAGCGACAACAAGTCCTCGAGCTCGCCGCGGCGCAGTCGCCGCTCGCTATGGATGGCATCGACCAGTCCGCGCTGTTGAACGAGTTGGGCAGTGGTTGTCTTGAGCAATTGGCGCGTATCCAGGTCCTGCCCGCTGGTCGCACTGGTGTGTGCATGATAGAGCCTGGCCAGCTTATCGAGGTTGTCGGCGAGCAGGAAGCGCAATACATCCGTGGCCTTTTGCGGTAACACGATCAGGGTCACCAAAACCCCTATAAGGGTACCCAGCAGGACGTTACCTGCCCGCCATAAGGCGATGCTCAAGTCGTGATCGCCGCTGCCCACCACCAGCAGCAAGGAGATGCCGAACATCAGCGCACTATAACCATAGCGTGTCGCGAAGGTGGCGTGTGTTGCGATGGCGATGCTGATGAGCGTCCAACCAGGCACGACGCCCGGCGGGGAGTCGGGGATCAGCATCAGCAGGATACCCCACGAGGCGCCCAGTACGCTTCCCAGCAGTCGCTGGACACCCTTGTCGAGGACGCCGCCGATATGGGGCAGGTTGCCCATTACCATCAGAGTACTGACCAGAGCCCAACTGGCATGGGGTATCTGTAGCCCTTGAATGATCAGATAGGTCAACGATAGACCCAGGCTGATGCGCAAGACATGCAGGCGATGGCGATGAAAATAGTTGAAGTAAGGGTCGCGCAATCGCAGCAGTGGCATGAGCGGCTGCCTTAAAGGGGTAAGGATCCAACGGGCCGGGCTCTTATCTGCCCTGGGGAGCCCGCATTTTGCCTGATCTACCCCCGAAATCGCAATTACAAGCTAGCCTGATCAGCCACTTAGCGGCATCCAGGGATGCTTGGCCTGCTGGCAGCAAGAGTGTCCTAGCCAAGGACTTGTCAGCGGGTGGCGCTACGCCGGGCCGGGTGGGCCAGGGCCTCTCTCAACATCATCAGGTCTTGCTCGGAGTCGGACTCGATGAATCTTGCAAGCGTTTGTGCCGCCTCGTTGCGGATACGGTCATGTATATAGCTATCGTAAGTAGTGACGAAAGCCTTGCAATAGCGGCAGTGGAGTTCGTCGGTCGGCTTCGGATCGCCTTTCCAAAAATTGCTTCCACCGCATTGCGGGCAATCGACCCTTCTTGAGCGATTAAGCATAAGAGGAGACCTCCTGTCTCGTTCCCGATATACATAGCCTAGCAATGTCGGGTGACGTTTTTGTTAATCCGGTTTGATGATTGGGCAATAAAAACAACTGCTTATAAGTTTTTTATTTTGAAGCGTTATTGCGAGTGGCTCGTTGCGAAATACGGTAGTGCAACAAATGGCCGATGGCTCGATACAGGCAGCAAAATCCATGCACTGCGGGTTCGCAGGATCGCGCAATATTCGGCATGAGCTGGGTAATGGCGTAGCGATGATGAGCCTTGCAGTCGAGCGAGCGATTAATATCCCGTCGTATCTCTGCGGCCAGAATCGGCTAAGGGATGGGTAGGGGAGGCTAGATGCGGTAACTCACTGAGCTCTAGCTGGGTCATCTAAGCTGGTTTGGCTGGTGCCCGGAGCCGGGCTCGAACCGGCACGGAGTTGCCTCCGAGGGATTTTAAGTCCCTTGCGTCTACCAATTTCGCCATCCGGGCGTTGGAGAATCTAGCCGGCTTAAGCGGGATAAGATGGAGGCTGGAGTCGGAATCGAACCGGCGTACACGGAGTTGCAGTCCGCTGCATAACCACTCTGCCATCCAGCCTCAGGAGTCGCTGTCTTAGCCATTGGAGCGGGAAACGAGATCTATCGGACCGGCGATCCGGCGCGCGATCTTGTTACCTTGACACCTTGGTCGAGACAAATACTGGAGCGGGAAACGAGATTCGAACTCGCGACCCTCGCCTTGGCAAGGCGATGCTCTACCACTGAGCTATTCCCGCTCGACTCGAGTGCGCATTATAAGGATAAGTGCGGAAGTGTCAAACGCTTATCCGCATTTCACAGCGAACGGGTGAGCTCCGGCCAAGCGGCACGCAGGTACTGCAGCATCGACCACAGCGTCAAGATCGCGGCGATATAGAGTGTCACCACACCGAGGTTGGCGATCCAGGTACCCGGCGGAGTCCCGAGCAGCAACAGCAAGGCAACCATCTGCAGCGTCGTCTTGATCTTGCCGATCCATGACACGGCGACGCTGGCGCGCTTGCCCATTTCGGCCATCCACTCGCGCAGCGCAGAAATGACGATCTCTCGGCCGATGATCACCAGTGCCGGCAAGGTCAACAGGGCGGAATCGAAGCGTTCGACCAGCAGCGCCAGGGCGACGGCGACCATGACCTTGTCGGCAACCGGGTCGAGGAAGGCGCCGAACGGGGTGCTCTGGTCCCAGCGCCGGGCCAGGTAGCCGTCCAGCCAGTCGGTGACCGCCGCCAGTCCGAACAGGGCGGCGGTGAGGGGCAGGCTCCAGGCGAATGGCAGATAGAACAGGATCACCAGCAGGGGAATGAAGACGAGGCGCGCCAACGTCAGTAGGTTGGGTATATTCATTGCTGCTTGGGTCGTCCTTGCCGATGATCGGAGGGCTCATTGTACCTGCCCGCTCCCGCCTCATCCATGCAGGGCCTGATGAATGGCCGTCGCCATGTTGGCGCTGATGCCGGGCACGCGGGCGAGCTCTTCACGGGTGGCGTGGCGCACCCCCTGTAAACCGCCAAAAAAGCGTAGCAGTTCGCGGCGACGCTTGGGCCCGACGCCGGGTATGTCCTGCAAGGTCGAGGTGCGGCGTGCCTTGTCGCGACGTTGACGATGGCCAGTAATGGCGAAGCGGTGCGCCTCGTCGCGCACATGCTGGATCAGATGCAATGCCGGCGAGCCGCTATCCAGGTTCAGGGTGTTGTCGACCGTTTCCAGAAACAGCGTTTCCAGGCCCGGCTTGCGCGTGGTGCCCTTGGCGACGCCGACTAGCTGCACGCCGACGACGCCCAGTTCGCTGAAAACCTCTCGTGCCATGTTCAACTGGCCCTTGCCGCCATCCACCAGTAGCACGTCGGGACACTTGCCTTCGTCCTTCTGCAGGCGCTTGAAGCGCCGCTCCAGCGCTTGGCGCATGGCGGCATAGTCGTCGCCGGCAGCCACGCCCTCGATGTTGAAGCGCCGATAGTCCGATTTCATGGGGCCGTCGGGCCCGAACACCACGCACGAGGCGACCGTCGCCTCGCCGTGACTGTGACTGACATCGAAGCACTCGATGCGTTGAGGAGGGGTGTCCATGGTCAACGCCTCGCGCAATGCCTCGAAGCGCCTGGAAAGCTGGCTACGGTTGGCCATCTCGCTGGCCAGGTGCTGTTCGGCGTTGGTGCGTGCCAGTTGCAGCCACTGGGCGCGGTGACCACGCACCTGATGGGCGACGCGCACCCGGCGTGCGGCGTGCTCGCTCAACGCCGACTGCAGCAGTTCGCTATCGGGTAGGGCGTGACTGCCCAGTACTTCGCTGGGCACTTCGCGACCCTGGCCGAGATAATACTGGCTAATGAATTCGCCGAGCAGTTCGCCGCTGGCCAGGTCGAGGCCGTTTTCAGGCGCATAATTGCGCGCGCCGAGCACCCGCCCCTGGCGTATCGTCAGGACACTGATGCACAGGCCGCCGGGCCGCTCGGCGAGCGCGAAGGCATCGACCTCGCCGCTACCGGTATCGACTATCTGGCGCTCCTGCAGGCGACGCAGTTGCTGGATCTGATCGCGCAGGCGCGCGGCTTCCTCGAAATCGAGCGCCTGGCTGGCGGTTTCCATGGCCGCCGTCAATTGCTCGGTGACCAGTTCGCTCTTGCCTTCGAGACACAGGATCGCGTGCTCCAGGTCGCGACGATAGTCCGCCTGGTCTATGTAGTCGACGCAGGGCGCGCTACAGCGATTGATCTGGTACTGCAGGCAGGGCCGGGCACGATGCGCGAACACGCTATCTTCGCAGTTGCGGATGCGAAAGATCTTCTGCATCAGGGCCAGACTTTCGCGCACCGCGCTGGAACTGGGGAATGGGCCGAGGTAGCGGCCGTCGTTGCGCTTGTGCCGGACGCGCTTGAATTCCAGTGACGGGTACGGATGGCGCTCGCTGGCAAACACGTAGGGATACGACTTGTCGTCGCGCAGCAGGATATTATAGGGCGGCCGCAGTTCCTTGATCAGGGTCTGCTCGAGCAGCAGCGCCTCGGTTTCGCTGCGCGTGATCGTCACCTGGACGTCGGCGATGCGTGACACCAGCGCCTGCGTCTTGGCGTTCAACGCACCGCGAAAATAGCTGGCCAGGCGCGCCTTGAGCCGCTTGGCCTTGCCGACGTACAGCACGTTTTGATCGGCGTCGAGCATTCGGTAAACGCCCGGCGATTCGCTCACGTTCTTGAGAAAATGTTTGGCGTCGAAGCTCATGCCAGTTCGCTTTCATCGGTGAAGAGGCAGTTGGATACGTTCCCAGGAAGGGCGGATAGAATAGCAGATCGCCGGCCCGATGGTGTCTCAGGCCGGGTTTTCGTAGCCGTCGACCAAACCAAAGCGCAGCCCCATGTGAGTCAGCTCGACGTCGGACTGTACGCCCAGCTTCTCGAAGATGCGGTAGCGGTAGGTATTCACGGTCTTGGGACTGAGGAACAGGCTGTCGGAAATCTCGCTGACCTTGTGGCAGTTGACGATCATCATCGCCACCTGGAGTTCCCGGCTGGATAACTGGTTGAAGGGATTGTCCTGGCTTTCGAGCTTGGACAGCACCAGCCGCTGAGCGATCTCGGAACTGATGAAACGCTGCCCGGCGTGAACCTGACGAATCGCATGGACCATCTCGTCGAGCTCGCTACCCTTGCTGATGAAGCCGCTGGCGCCCGCGTCGAGCAGGCGCTGAGCGAAGGTGTCCTCGAGATAGGCGGTCAGCACCAGCACCTTGATGTCCGACATGCCGCGTGTGATCTTGCGGGTCGCCTCGAGGCCGCCAATGCCCGGCATGCGAATATCCATGAGCACGATATCCGGCCGGACCTTGCGGCACTGGCTAATGGCTGCCTCGCCGTCGGCGGCTTCGCCGACGACACGAAGCCCCTCTTCGGCATCCAGCATGCGTGCGATGCTGGTGCGAACCATGTGATGGTCGTCTGCGACTAGAACCCGAATCAAAAGCGCTCCTGCTGTCAACGCGATGCCAGTCTTTGCATGCCGGCTTGGACGGCAAATCTGGTTGCCTGGTTCCTCAGTTTACTGGCAACCGCCATGCTGACGCCAGAGACAGCTTTTGATCTGGATCGCTTGACTCATACGGTCGGCTTGCTTACTATGCGCGCCGTCGCTTGGCAAACGCATATCCAAGTGCATGGGGCCTTAGCTCAGATGGGAGAGCGCAACACTGGCAGTGTTGAGGTCACCGGTTCGATCCCGGTAGGCTCCACCAAAAAGCTTCTATGAATCAGCCGCTTAGAGCCATGCTCTAGGCGGCTTTTTCGTGCGCTGGTAAAAACTGGGAAATTCGACACGGCTGGCGGGCTTATCCGCTGCCGAGAAGGCGCGCCATTCCCCGTCCCGGGCCCTTCGCTTCCTGCCATCGAATGCCGTGTCCATCTAGGTAGTGCTGGGTCATCGACTCGTCTGCATGGCTCATCAATACCTGAATATCGCCGAGGTCTGCGCCTCTATCCTCTAGCAATTTCGAGCCGAGAGGCCGTATCTCGTGAAAGCTCGGTCTCTGCCGAGATTCAATCTTGGCAATCTCGGGCAGCTTCACGTGCAGCCTCGCGAACTCCTTACTGATCATGTCCTCGGGAACCATGCTCCAATGGCTGTGCGTCTTGGTCTCTGTGGTGATGCGCTAGTGCACGCGATGCACGATATAGGGCGACACCGGCGACACCAGGCGAGAACGCTGGATGATGGCCCGCTGTCGCCAACGGGCAGGGACGTCTCCTATCTGGGTGACATAAGGCAACCGCGGGAGGATATGAGGTTACCGATTACTGACTTGGCGTAAAGGGTCGTGATGTCTCGTATGCATTCGCATTCTGCATATGCCATTAAATAGCGAGCCGCTATAGTCGGAAAATAGAACACCGACAGGGGGCAGAAAGCCATGCTCAACCCATCACGGAAAGTAGAATGCCCACATTGTCATAGGATGAATCGATGGAAGGGATCTCCTAAGGGCAGCGATACGTTGTGCTGCCGTTACTGCAAAACTTTTATCACGACTTATGATGAATATATAGAGACCATGGTGCATCGCGATGTGACTCGTACCATGGTCAAGTACGCAGATCCTGACTCCGACCAGCAGATCGAGATCCTCAAAAAGGGGCTTTGCAAGAAGACCAAGGAATGAGAGAAGCCTTTCCGCCTGACCGCTTCAATCTTTCCCAGTCAAGGACTTGCAGCTGCTTTCCCTGGTTCTCTATCAAGCCGTCGGCACGCAGAGACTGGAATACTCGATTGAGGTGATGCCGGTCGCGTCGGCCAACTCACTCTGCGTGATCGGCATCGCTCAAGCGGCTTTTTTCATGCCCTGTACATGGCCCATTAGGACCTACGGGACGTACAGGAGAAGCAGCTAGTAAAAGGCCCAGCCCAAGGGGGAGGCCTGGCTGGGTTTAGCAGGATGCATGAATAGAGTGCATCTGCAGTAAGGATAAGCCGTCTGGGATCCTCGACTACCATCCTTGGCTTCCTGCCAGCGTTGCCATCCCTTCCAAGACCTGACCGTCCGGACCATGCGCTTCCTTGCACTGGCGGCCGTTCCATTGCTGCCGCTCACCGCGACGTTGCCGCCGTTTGCCAAAAACGTCTTCCGACTTATTCATTTTTCTTGCGTGCTGCCGATAGCGAGGGTGCGTGAGAACCATGAGCTAAGTAACTTTAAGTTAACTAAGGTAAGAAAATGAAAAACTGGTCCGTAAAGGGCAGTCTGACGGCGGCGCTTTTTGTGCTCGTCGCAATGCTGGGGGTCATCAGTGCGCTGGGGATGTATTCCATGAACTCCAGTAGCCAGGCAATACATGAGCTGGCCGAGATCAATGTCAAGCAGAGCAATACGCTCAACCGCGCCCAGGTGAATCTGATGAGTGCGCGAGCGATGCTCGAGCAGTATGCGAGTGCCATTGGCGCGCAAGCGGCTAGCTCCGAGGTGACTCAGTTGCCCGAGAAAAGCCGGGTGGCGCTAGAGCAGGCCGAACAGCGCTTTGCCAGCTTTGAGTCAATTCACATGGGAGAAAATAGCCGTAGAGACCCCTATGTCGATGCCGTTAAAGCGACTTGGGCGGCCTTGGTCGATGAAACGCTCCGGCCTCTCGTGCAAGATCCCCAGCGTTTCGAAATACGCTTTCAATTGCTTGAGCTGAGCGAGCGATCCGCAGCCTTTGATCAAGCTGTGCGTGAGTTCATTCATTACGCCGAGGCTCGTGGCAGAACGCTGATCGCCGAAAACGATCGCACTTCATCGATCGTTAAGTCGGCTGCCATTGCTCTACTGATACTTGCCTTGCTGGCCGCCTACCTTGTACGCGTGGCTATGATTCGCATGGTGGTCAAGCCCCTTCAAGAAACGGTCGACCATTTCGATCGTATTGCCAAGGGGGATCTCACGGCACGTATCGATGATCGGGGTACCAACGAGATCGGTCAATTGTTCGCCTCGTTGAAAGAAATGCAGGGCAAACTGGTTGAGTTGGTGCGGTCTCTGCGCAGCAGTAGCGACAATGTGTTCACAGGGGCCCGCGAGATCGCGTCTGGCAGCCAGGACCTGTCGTCACGTACCGAGGAGCAGGCTTCTGCGTTACAGGAGACGGCATCGAGCATGGAACAGATGGCCTCCACGGTGCGCCAGAATGCTGACGCCGCCAACGAGGCCGACCAACTATCCACGAAGGCCTCCCGCAAAGCGGAAGAGGGTGGCCGTGAGGTCCAGCAGACGGTCGATGTGATGCGCTCGATCGAGGAAAGCGCTCGCAAGATCAACGAAATCATCGGCGTCATCGACTCAATCGCCTTCCAGACCAACATTCTGGCGCTCAATGCATCGGTCGAAGCGGCACGTGCGGGAGAGCAGGGGCGTGGGTTCGCGGTGGTGGCCAGCGAGGTTCGGTCGCTAGCCAGTCGTAGCGCTGAATCCGCCAAGGAGATTCGCAGCCTGATCGAAACGACTTCAACTCGTATTGAAGCGGGCGCCGAACAGGCTGAGCGGAGCGGGAAGACCATCAACGAGACCGTCGAGGCCATCGGCAAGGTTTCCAAACTCATGGCTGAGGTCGCGGCGGCAACGCATGAGCAAAACGGTGGCATCGATCAGATCAATGTTGCCGTGACCCAGATGGACTCAGTGACGCAGCAGAACGCATCACTGGTCGAGCAGACGAGTTCCGCGGCGGCTTCTCTCGAAGACCAGGCGGAGCGGTTGTCGGCGCTCATCGCCACGTTCCGGGTCGCCGGTGCAACTGCTACATCGTCTCCCCAAGCGCTGCCCAGCATCGCCAAAGCCGAAAGGCAGCAAGCCCAAGCGCCTATTCAGGCCAAGAAAGCCGTAGCTCATGCACGTGCGACAGCGACGGAGGAATGGGAGGCGTTTTAAGACACGGCCATCTCCAGGCAGCCATTGCTAGAGCTACTGGTGCAGGCAGACAAAGCCCGGCCCTTGCGGTCGGGTTTTTTGTCGCTTCGTCGATAGCCGCGGCGCTCTCGCGGCGATGGCGAAGGTGCTCGGAAAGCCGCTTGGCACCTTATAAACTATTGTTAAAATTCGCCGCTGCTCAACGTGCGTTCGGTGGCTATGCTTGGGTTGGCAGGTGCATGCTCCAGTAACGGCGTGCACATGGGAACCTGCCAGCGGCCAAGAAGGACGATCAATGTCAAAGGAAGACACATGCACAATGCCGAGAAATCGAGCCATGATCTTCACGACTGCCTGATTCGCCACTTGCGACAGGAATTCCCGGCACCGGCCGTGACGATAGATTCACTGGCACTTCAGTTGCAGCGTCTGATCGACGGGGGCGGCGATCAGTTGCCGCTACCAGGCAAAGGTAACACGCTGGAGCGTTGGCGAATGCTCGCCGCAGTCGCTAGTCATGATCTGGGACTGGCCAAGCTCTTCGAAGGTCATACCGATGCGTTGGCGATCATCGATGAATGGAGCGCTCAGGAATGCCTGCCGCCGAGCGGCTTAATCGGCATGTGGGCTGCCGAACCGCCTTTCGCAAGAGTGTCGATTACCGACAACCCATCCTCTTCAGGGCCATGCGCTCAGGCTCCCTCACGCCAGGTTCGCCTCGACGGTCGCAAGGCATGGTGCTCGGGCGCGCCAGTTCTCTCGCATGCCTTGATCACCGCCTGGCATGGCGAGCACCAGCGGTTGGTGCTGGTCGAGCTGGAACAGCCGGGAGTGACGATCAGCAATGAGGGTTGGGAAGCGGTCGGCATGGCCGCCACCGCCAGCGTCGACGTCCTATTCGACGGCGCCCGGGGCATGCTGGTCGGCCCGCCGGATGGCTATCTGCAGCGCTACGGCTTCTGGCACGGTGGCGCGGGAATCGCTGCTTGCTGGTTCGGCGGCGCCCGCCGGCTCGTCGAGACGCTGCAAGCCAAGGGGGCGCGCAGTGACGATCCTCATCTCAGCGCTCATCTGGGCGCCGTCGATGTGGCGCTGGCCAGCGGCGCCGCGATGCTGCGCGAGAGCGCGCAGTGGATCGACGCCAATCCTGGCCGCGACGCCTGGCTGGTGGCCGAGCGCACCCGGGCCAAGATCGAGCAGGTCGTCGAGCAGGTCATCCATCACTGCGGGCGCGGGCTGGGCGCCGGCCCCTACTGCCGGGACCCGGCGTTCGCACGAATGGTTGCCGATTTGCCGGTCTATGTGCGCCAGAGCCACGCCGAGCACGACCTGGCAGGCATCGGCC
Organism: Halomonas sp. HP20-15; assembly: GCF_033446685.1. Taxonomy (NCBI): domain Bacteria; kingdom Pseudomonadati; phylum Pseudomonadota; class Gammaproteobacteria; order Oceanospirillales; family Halomonadaceae; genus Halomonas; species Halomonas sp. HP20-15. Next base: position 20,036 of record NZ_JAWQLY010000010.1, read on the forward strand.
GGTATATCGCCGCTGGGGGAGCGGTGTCAGAAGCATCGCCCGATGTCTCGCCCTGGGAGCTTTAGCAATGCCGTCTGGGGACGATCGCCGCATCGAAGGGGCGGGGACGCCGGAAGCCGACTGGGCGGGTCTCGCGACGCTGCCCGCCATCGCGCCTGGCGAGCTGGTCGCCGAGGGGCAGCGGACGGTCGTCGTCGCGCCCCATCCAGATGACGAGATCCTTGCTTGCGGCGGGTTCATGCTGCGTCTGCTGGAAGCGCGGCGCGAGGTGGTGCTGGTCGCCGTCACCGATGGCGCCGGTAGCCACCCCGGATCGAATGTCTGGACGCCCGGGCGGCTGGCCCGCGAGCGCCCGCGCGAGAGTCGCGAGGCCTTGCAACGGTTGGGCGCAGGCGCTGTCGACGTCCAGCGCCTGGGGCTGAGCGACACCCGGGTCGCGGAGCAGGCGAGCCGGCTGCTGGGGTGGCTCGGGCGGTTCCTGCGCCCGGACGATGTGGTCGTGACTACTTGGCGCGGCGATGGCCATCCGGATCACGAGGCTTGTGGGCGTATCTGTGCCCAAGCGGTCCAGGCGGCAGGCTGCGGCATGCTCGAGACGCCGGTATGGGCCTGGCATTGGTCGTGGCCCGGCGACCCGCGCGTACCCTGGCAGCGCGCGCGACGCATCGTACTGACTCCGGATCAACTGGCCGCCAAGCGTGCAGCGATCGAAGCCCATGTCAGTCAACTCGGCGAGGATGCCTCGACCGGCCAGGGACCGGTGCTGCCCGAGACGGCGCTGGCGCGGCTGCTGCGTCCGTTCGAGGTCGTCCTGCAATGAGCTTCGGGCCGGATGATTTCAAGGCGCTGTACGCCCGCAGTGCCGACCCGTGGCACTACGAGACCTCCTGGTACGAGGCCCGCAAGCGTGCCCTGACGCTTGCCGCGCTGACCCGGGAGCGCTACGCCCGTGCGTTCGAACCCGGCTGCTCGATCGGCGTGCTGACCGCCGAGTTGGCTGCGCGCTGCGATGTATTGCTGGCCTGGGACACCAGCGAAGCGGCGCTCGCTGCGGCGCATGGCAGGATGGCTGCGGCGGGCCGGGATGCCGATGTCGTGACCTTCGCCTCTGGCTGGGTGCCGCATGTCTGGCCGAGCGGCGAATTCGACTTGATCGTGTTCAGTGAAATCGGCTATTTCCTGTCGCGTGCCCAGCTGCTCGAGGCGCGCGAGCATATCGCTGAGTCGCTGGCTCCCGGCGGCGAGTTGCTGGCCTGTCATTGGCGGCACCCGATCCAGGGCGGTGAACTGGATGGCGATGGCGTCCATCGGCTGCTGGACGCGATACCTGGATTGCAATCGGTCGTGCATCACCACGAAGCCGATCTGGTGATCGATCTTTGGTCGCGGGTAAGTGATTCGTTGGCCCAACAGGAGGGGCTGTTATGACTCGAAAGGAACTCGTCACATGATCGGCGTGGTGGTACCGGCGCACAACGAGGAGGCTTACCTCGAAGGCTGTCTCGAGGCGCTGCTTACAGCAATCGACCACCCGCGGCTGGGCGGCGAAACGGTCAGCGTGGCGGTGGTGCTCGATGCGTGTCGCGACGGCTCGGCGGCGATCGCCCGGCGCTATCCGGTAGCTATCATCGAAGTCGCCGGTCCCAATGTCGGCATGGCGCGCCACGCCGGTGCCCAATGGCTGCTGGCGCACGGTGCGCGCTGGCTGGCGTTTACCGATGCCGACAGCCGAGTCAGCGACGACTGGCTGGCCTCGCAGTGCAATGCGGGCAGCGACGTGGTCTGCGGGGGGATTCGGCTGGCCGAGTGGGAGCGGCTGCCTGCCGGCTTGCGGCAAAGCTATCTGGGCTACGATCACGGCGATCAGCGTATCTATGGCGCCAATCTCGGAGTCTGCGCACTGGCCTACCAGGCGGTAGGCGGCTTCAGGCCGTTGCGCTGTCACGAGGACGTGCAACTGGTGCGTGCCCTGGAAGCCGACGGCTACCGCATCGCTTGGGACCGTACGGCGCGGGTCACCACCAGCGCGCGGGAGGATGCCCGCGCGCCGGAGGGCTTCGGCGCGTTGATGAAGGCGCTGAAATGAACCGCCCCGTCGCACGGGGTGGGAACGAACGCTCAGTCCACTCGACCGAGCATCAAAAATTCGAGCAGGGCCTTCTGGGCGTGCAGCCGGTTGCCGGCTTCCTGCCAGACCACCGCGCGCGGGTCGTCGAGTAGCGTCTCGCTGATCTCCTCGCCGCGATGGGCCGGCAGGCAATGCAGGAACAGCACGTCATCGGCGGCCTCGTCGAGCATCGCCTCGTCGACCTGAAAGCCCTGGAAGGCTCGGGCGCGCTTGGCCTGCTCCTCCTCCTGGCCCATCGATGCCCAGACGTCGGTGGTCACCAGGTTGGCGCCGGCGACCGCCTGCTGCGGGTCGCGCATGATCGAGACGCGCTCTCCGGCGGCGGCGAGGATCGCCGCGTCGGGCTCGTAGCCCTCCGGGCAGCAGACGCGCAGTTGAAAATCGAACTGGCGGGCCGCATTGATCCACGAGTGGCACATGTTGTTGCCGTCGCCGATCCACACGGCGGTCTTGCCGCGCACCGCGCCGCGGCATTCGCTCCAGGTCATGACATCGGCGAGCAACTGGCAGGGGTGGTAGTCGTCGGTCAGGGCATTGATGACCGGCACATCGCTGGCCGCGGCGAAGGTTTCAAGGCTGGCGTGCGAGAAGGTCCGGATCATCACCGCGTCGACCATCTCCGAGAGCACGCGCGCAGTATCGGCGATCGGTTCGCCGCGGCCCAGTTGCGTGTCGCGCGGCGAGAGGAACAGCGCGTGGCCGCCGAACTGGGCCATCGCCGTCTCGAACGAGACCCGGGTGCGGGTCGACGACTTCTCGAAGATCATCGCCAGCGTGCGGTTGGTGAACGGGGTATAGGTCGGCCCGTGGGTCTTGAGTCCGTTCTTGATGGTCACCGCGCGACGAATCAGGTAGCCGAGCTCGTCGGGGGTAAGGTCCAGCAGGGTCAGAAAGTGGCGTGTCGCCATGGCTAGCTCCTGTCATCGGCAGGCCGCGAACGAAAAGGGCGCCGTACCCTGATGAGTCGTTGCCCACCAGCGCTAGCGGCGCCCCGGCCATGGTGCGTCGCAGCACACGGCCGTGCGAAAGACGACTATCCTAGCCACAGGCCGGAAGCGACGCAACGCGCGGTGTGCGATCTTGGCGGGGCAGGGCTGCTTTCGCCCGGCGAGGCGCGTAAAATGGCCGGCACGCCAACATTCACCGGTAACGCGGCATCGCCGAATTCCGCGGTGCCCCGGTAAGGAAGGTCCCATGAGTACGACCCTAGAGAACATCCAGCAACAGATCGCCGAAAACCCGATCCTGATCTACATGAAAGGCACCCCGCAGCTGCCGCAGTGCGGTTTTTCGGCGCAGACCGTGCAGGCGCTGATGGCGTGCGGCGAACGCTTCGCCTTCGTCAATATCCTCGACAATCCCGATATCCGCGCCGAGCTGCCCAAGTACGCAAACTGGCCGACGTTTCCCCAGTTGTGGGTCCACGGCGAGCTGGTCGGCGGTTGCGACATCGTCGTCGAGATGTATCAGAACGGCGAACTCGAGACGCTGATCAAGGACGCCGCCGCCAAGGCCGGCGCCGAGCAGGGCGACAAGGCCTGATCCGGCGTCTGGCGTAGCGTAGCCAACTGCCGTCCAGGCAGGGCCCGCGAGTTCATGCTCGCGGGCCTTTTTTGTGAATGCCTGTTGTGCTCGCCTCTTGAGTTCGGCCGCATGAGCCGAGGGGATACGCGCGGATACGAAATTGCCTGATCCTGCCGTTGAAATGCGCGTGCGCGGCCATCACGCTGAACTATGGAGGGGTCGAGCGGATCGGCCTCGCAATGAGCATGAAAGGGAGACCCCCGATGCAGGTACCACTGGAGATCACCTACAACCATATTTCCCGTTCCGAGTGGATCGACGACTACGTCAAATCACGCGTCGAAAAGCTCGAACACTTCAGTGACAACATCATTTCCTGTCGCTTCACCATCGAGCAGACACAGAACCCGCACCGTAACGGCAACCCCTATCGCGCTCATGTTTCGGTCTCGCTGCCCGCCAAGCGCGAGTTGGTCGCCGAGAAGACCGATACGGTCACCGACATGCAGGTCCAACTGCGCCCGATCATCAAGCACGCCTTCGAGGCGATGGAAAAGCAGCTGAAAAAGGAGAGCGGCAAGCGCGAGGCCAAGAAGATCAAGCACTCCGAGGGTGACGAGGCGATGCCGCCGGTGGCTACCGTGGTACGCATGTTCGAGGAGGAAGGCTACGGCTTTCTCAAGAACCTCAGCGGCGAGGAAATCTATTTCCACCGCAATTCCGTACTGCACAATGACTTCGAGCGGCTAACCGTGGGCTCACAGGTGCGTTTCGAGCCCGAAGCGGGGGAGAAGGGGCCTCAGGCCAGCACGGTTCAGATCATCGACAAGCCCGGAGTCGCCGGCTCGCAGGATGTCGAGAACGATATCAGCCAACCTGCCGGTTGGGAGCGTCGCCCCTGAAGGCATTAGGCGCGCCCCGGTGAGCCTGCTCATCGGGGCGCGCATTACCATCCCGCCATACAGTGCTGGGCCGCCCTCTGAAAGGTTCAGTCTTCTTCCATACCCTGCTCGCGCAAGGCGAGATCCCAGCCGCCCAGGTCCTTGAAGCGATTGACGATGGCGCAGAACAGCTCGGCGGTGCGTTCGGTATCGTAGCGCGCCGAGTGCGCCGCGGCGTTGTCGAACTCGATCCCCGCGGCGCGACAGGCGCGGGCGAGCACGGTTTGGCCATAGACCAGCCCGGAGAGGGTCGCCGTATCGAAGCTCGAGAAGGGATGGAAGGGATTGCGCTTGATGCCGCAGCGGGCGATCGCGGCGTTGAGGAATGTGTGGTCGAAGGCGGCGTTATGGCCGACCAGTATCGCGCGGGTGCAGTTGTTGGCCTTGATCGCCTTGCGCACCGGGCGGAATATCTCGCCCAGTGCCTGCGATTCGGTTAGCGCGACGTTCTTGCGCAGCGGATTGTCGAGATCGATACCGGTGAAGTCCAGCGCCGCCTGATCTATGTTGGCGCCCGCGAAAGGCTCGACATGAAAGGCGTAGGTGTCCTCGGGCATCAGATTGCCCAGCGCGTCCATGCTCAGGGTAACAGCGGCAATTTCCAGAATGGCATCGCCCTGGGCGTTGAAGCCGCCGGTCTCCAGGTCGACCACCACCGGCATAAAGCTGCGGAAACGCTGTGCCATCAGCCCTTGGGCGTTCGCTTCGGTCATGCCTCTCTCCCGTCCAGAGTCGCTCCTTCGCGGTCGCCCCGCGCGCAATGGCCGAGAGTCTAGCATCTCACTTGCGGGGCGTCCCCACCGCGGCGGTATTCGCCGCCCGCCCTGGGCGCTATAATCGGCCGATCGCCAAGTCGCGGTGTCGACGCCAGCCACTGGCGTCATCGCCCATGTCATGAGTCACAAGGAGCTCCCGATGTCCGATGTCAAAAAGGTAGTCCTCGCCTATTCCGGCGGTCTGGATACCTCTGTGATCGTCAAATGGCTGCAGGAAACCTACGACTGCGAGGTGGTGACCTTCACCGCCGACATCGGCCAGGGCGAGGAGGTCGAGCCGGCGCGCAGCAAGGCCCAGGCGCTGGGGGTCAAGGAGATCTACATCGAGGACCTGCGCGAGGAGTTCGTGCGCGATTACGTCTATCCGATGTTCCGCGCCAATACCATCTATGAAGGCGAGTACCTGCTGGGCACGTCCATCGCTCGGCCGCTGATCGCCAAGCGCCTGATCGAGATCGCCAACGCCACCGGCGCCGACGCGATCTCCCACGGCGCCACCGGCAAGGGCAACGACCAGGTGCGCTTCGAGCTCGGCGCCTACGCGCTCAAGCCGGGGGTCAAGGTCATCGCGCCGTGGCGCGAGTGGGACCTGACCTCCCGCGAGAAGCTCATGAACTACTGCGAGCAGCACCAGATTCCGGTCGATTTCTCCAAGAGCAAGAAGAAGTCGCCCTATTCGATGGATGCCAACCTGCTGCACATCTCCTACGAGGGCGGCATCCTCGAGGATCCGTGGGCCGAGGCCGAGGAGGATATGTGGCGCTGGAGCGTGGCTCCCGAAGCCGCACCGGATACGCCCACCTACATCGAGCTGACCTTCGAGAAGGGCGATATCGTCGCCATCGACGGCGAGCGCCTGGCCCCCCACGAGGTGCTCTCCAGGCTCAACAAGCTGGGTGGCGACAACGGCATCGGCCGTCTCGACATCGTCGAGAACCGCTACGTGGGCATGAAGTCGCGCGGCTGCTACGAGACGCCGGGGGGCACCATCATGCTGCGCGCCCATCGCGCCATCGAGTCGATCACCCTGGATCGCGAAGCGGCGCACCTGAAGGACGAGCTGATGCCCAAGTACGCCGAGGTGATCTACAACGGCTACTGGTGGAGCCCCGAGCGCAAGATGCTGCAGGCGGCGATCGACGAGACCCAGACCTACGTCAACGGCGTGGTACGCTTGAAGCTCTACAAGGGCAGCGCCAGCGTGGTGGGCCGCAAGTCCGAGCAGTCGCTGTTCGACGAGTCGATCGCGACGTTCGAGGATGACGCCGGCGCCTACAATCAGAAGGATGCTGAAGGCTTCATCAAGCTCAATGCGCTGCGCTTGCGGATCGCCGCCGGCAAGGGCCGCCAGGCCGATTAACGGGCGGCTGGCCGGACCGGGTGTCCAGGCCGGCCACGTCCTGCAAGGAGGAAGGCATGCTCAAACGGCTCATCGACGGTCTGTTTCGGACCGGTGACGTCAATGACGAAGAGATCCCCGCGACCGAATACCGCGGTTATCTGATCACTCCGGAGCCACAGGACACCGGCGGCCAATACCGGGTCAGCGGCTGGATCCGCAAGCCGGTCGAGGGCGGCGAGACGCTCGAGCATCGCTTCGAGCGCTCGGACGTGGTCGCCTCCCGCGAGGCCTGCGTGGAGTTGACCCTGAACAAGGCCAAGCGCTTCGTCGACGATCTCGGCGACGAGATGTTCAAGAAGCGCTGACCTCGGCGTCCGACCTTGACGCGCAACGGCACCTTCCAGGGTGCCGTTTTTTTATGCGCGGAAGATGGGCCGTATCGTCGTGGTTGGCTTCGGCGCATGGCGGAGGGCACACTGGGGGCCGCCTTCAGGAGGTTGGTCATGATTCGTGTTCATCATCTGGAAAACTCGCGTTCGCAGCGCGTGCTGTGGCTGCTCGAGGAGCTGGAGCTCGACTACGAGATCGTCAGCTACCATCGCGACCCTGCAACGATGCTGGCGCCGGATTCGCTCAAGCAGGTCCACCCATTGGGCAAGTCGCCGGTGATCGTCGATGGCGAGATCACCGTCGCCGAATCCGGGGCGATCATCGATTACCTGATCGAGACCTACGATCGTCAGTACCGGCTGGTGCCACCGGCGGGCAGTGCCGAGTACCGCCGCTACCGCTACTGGCTGCATTACGCCGAAGGCTCGGCGATGCCCTTGCTGGTGATGTCGCTGGTATTCACCCGGCTCGGCAAGCCGCCGGTGCCCTTGGTGATGCGCCCGTTCGGGCGCGCGCTGGCCAACGGGGTCAAAGCGAAATATCTCGAGCCGCAGATGCGTCGTCATCTGGACTTCTGGGAAAGCGAACTGACCGCCTCGACCTGGTTCGCTGGCGAGCACTTCACCGCCGCGGACATCCAGATGAGCTTTCCGCTGCTGGCGCGGGGGGCGCGTGGCGGATTGGGCGAGCGCCCCCATTTGACGGCCTGCCTGGCGCGGATGCGCGAACGTCCCGCCTATCGGCGCGCCATCGAGAGGGGCGGCGAGTTCGCGATGTAGCCCGCCGAAGAGATGCCTTGCCAGAGAAAACCGCCAAAGGACACTCCCAAGCTTGCGTGAAGGCCCTGTTGTGAAAGCCCTATTGCTATCCGGCTATGCCGCCGTCAGCCATCGCCACTGGACGCGGGGGCTGTTGCGCGAGTTCCCCGATATCGACTGGACGCTGCTCGAATTGCCGCCTCGCCATTTCCAGTGGCGGGTACGCGGCAACCCATTGATCTGGCTGAGCGAGCGGGCGAATCTGCTGGCCGAGCCCTACGACCTGGTCCTGGCGACATCGATGGTCGATCTGGCGACGCTGATCGGGCTGTTCCCGACGCTGGCGCGGGCGCACAAGGTGGTCTATTTCCACGAGAACCAGTTCGCCTTTCCGCGTTCGCCGAACCAGCCGCTGCGTCCCGAGCCGCTGATGGTCAATCTCTACGCGGCGCTGGCCGCCGACAGGGTGGCGTTCAACAGCGCCTACAACCGCGACAGTTTCGTTGCGGGCGTGAGCGACTTCCTGAGCCGCATGCCCGACAAGCCGGCCATCGGGCCCCGGCTCGATCGCCTCGCGGCACAGGCGCAGGTGTTACCGGTGCCGCTCGATGAACCGCCTTTATCGTCGGCCCGGGCGGCTGCGTCGCGCCATGCCCGACGCATCGTCTGGAATCACCGCTGGGAATACGACAAGAATCCCGAGACGTTCTTCGCCGCGTTGGCGACGCTGAGCGAGCGCGGCATCGACTTCGAGGTCGCGGTGATGGGCCAGCAGTTCCGCCAGCGACCGCCGGTCTTCGACGAGGCGCGGGAATGGCTCGGCGAGCGCGTAGTGTGTTGGGGCGAACAGCCCGTCGAGGCCTATCGTGCGATGCTGGACAGCGCCTCGATCGTCGTTTCGACCACGCATCATGAATTCCAGGGCCTGGCGATCATGGAAGCGGTGCAGCGGGGCTGCCTGCCGCTGGTACCGGATCGGCTGTGTTTTCCACAGTTCTATCCCGAGGCCTGCCGCTATGCGGGCAGCCAGGTTGCGCTCGAGGCGCGTCTCGCGCAGTGGCTGAGCGAGCCGGCTTCGCGTCCCGCGTTGCCCGATGCGCGCGTCTGGCAATGGCCGGCCTGGCGTGACGCCTATCGGCGCCTGCTGGGCGTGTAGCATCGGTGGGGGGCGCGGTATCCTCGCATGATCTCCCGGCCGCTTGGTACATGGGGCCTGCATCACTGTTTGTCGTTCGCTTTGACGCTTGGCTACGCTGATAACACTCGCTCGTTAGCAAGCGTCGACGACAACGACAGACAAGGAGTAGGCGATGAGCGCGACGATCCTGATGCTGCTCGGGCTGGGCGGAATGGCGCTCGGCTATTTTGTGTATTCCGCCTTCATTGCCCGGCGGGTCTATGGACTCGACCCGGACTTCGAAACCCCCGCCCATGCCTACGAGGATGGCGTCGACTACGTCCCGACCAACCGCTTCGTGCTGTGGGGGCACCATTTCACCTCGGTGGCCGGCGCCGCGCCGATCGTCGGCCCGGCGATCGCGGTGATCTGGGGCTGGCTGCCGGCCTTCCTGTGGGTGGTGATCGGCACCGTGTTCTTCGCCGGCATGCACGATGCCGGGGCGATCTGGGCCAGCGTGCGTAACCGCGCGCGCTCGGTGGGCTCGCTGACCGGCGACGTGGTCGGCAAGCGTGCGCGCAGCCTGTTCATGATCGTCATCTTCCTGGTGCTGTTGATGGTCAACGCGGTGTTCGCGGTGGTCATCGCCGGGCTGATGATGGACTTTCCCAGCGCCGTGGTGCCGGTCTGGGGGGCGATCGCGGTGGCCCTGGTCATCGGCCAACTGATCTACCGGCGGATGATCAGCCTGCCCGTGGTGTCGCTGCTCGGCGTGATCGCGCTCTACGCGTTGATCGCCGTCGGCCCGGCGGTGCCTCTGCCCATGCCGGACCAGGTCGGCGGCGTCTCGGGCAACGCGCTGTGGGTGTTGATCCTGTTCGGCTACGCCGGGATCGCCTCGCTGTTGCCGGTGTGGATGCTGCTGCAGCCGCGCGACTACATCAACGGGCTGCAACTGTTCATCGGCCTGATCATCCTCTATGGCGCGGTGGTGCTCGCCAACCCGGCGATGGTCGCGCCGATGTTCAATCAGCAGGTGCCGGAGGGCACGCCTTCGCTGATTCCGCTGTTGTTCGTGACCATCGCCTGTGGGGCGATTTCCGGCTTCCATGGGCTGGTGGCGTCGGGGACCACCTCCAAGCAGCTCAATCGCGAGACCGACGCGCGATTCGTCGGTTATTTCGGCGCGGTGGGCGAGGGCGCGCTGGCGCTGGCGGCGATCCTCGCCACCGCGGCGGGCTTCGCCAGCCTCGCCGATTGGCGCGGCATGTATCAGGCGTTCGGCGAGAACGGTGTGGGTGCCTTCGTGCAGGGCGGCGCCTACCTGATCCAGAACGGCATCGGCCTGCCCGAGGCCACCGCCTCGACGCTGCTGACGGTGATGACCGCGCTGTTCGCCGGCACCACCATGGACACCGGCCTGCGCCTGCAGCGCTATATCTTTCAGGAGTGGGGCGATATCTATCGCCTCGAGTGGATGAAGAAGCCGCTGCCGGCCACGCTGCTGGCGGTCGGCAGCTGCCTGTTGCTGGCCTTCGGGGCCGGCGGCGCCGATGGCTCGGGGGGGATGATCATCTGGCCGCTGTTCGGCACCACCAACCAGTTGCTGGCGGGGCTCACGCTGCTGGTGATCTGCGTGATGCTGGTACGCCGGCGTCGCCCGATCCGCTACGCACTGGTACCGCTGTGCTTTCTGCTGGCGATGACCATCCTGGCGCTGTTGACCCAGCTCAAGGGCTTCTACAGCGAGGGCAACTACTTCCTGCTGTGCCTGGATATCGTGGTATTGATCGCCTCGATCTTCGTCGCCTTCGAAGCCGCCTCGGCGCTCAGGCGTCAGCGCCGGGAAATGCTCGAGTCGCCCGAGGCCTGAACCAATAGAGACGAAAGAGCCGTGAGGAGACCGCAATGAGCGATTCGCGCCGCGAGCGCCTGCGCCATTGGCTGGCGCAGTTGCGCCACTACAGCGAGGAGGTCTATGCGGCGCCGTACCGCGGGGCGGTCGCCCGGGCACGACGCGACGAGGACGACCTGTTCATGCTGCTGGTGTTCAGCGAGCTGATGGGCGTGCCCAACCCGGCGGCCTATTACACGCTGGAGCTCCAGCCGCTGCTGCTCGAACGCTTTCACGACTGGCACCGGCGGATGGGCATGGAGCGCTCGCCGCTCGATCATTTCCGCTGCTGCTAGTCGTGATACGGAGCGCCAATTCGACCAAGAGAAATATCATGGACTCGCTACTCATGCGCCACCTGCTGTGGGTCGGGGGCAAGGGCGGGGTCGGCAAGACCACGGTGGCCGCGGCGCTGGCCGTGCTCGCCGCCCGGCGTGGCCGTCGCGTGCTGGTGGTTTCGACCGACCCGGCGCACAGCCTGGGCGATGTCTTCGCGCGGCCATTGAGCGATCGGCCGCAGCGCCTGCTGCCCAACCTCGACGCCCTGGAGATCGATCCGGATAGCGAGGTCGACGCCCACCTGAAGCGGGTCACCGCGCACATGCAGCGCTTTGCCGCGCCCGAGATGATGCGCGAACTCGAGCGCCAGATGCAGCTCACCCGGCAATCGCCGGGCACCCAGGAAGCGGCGCTGCTCGAGCGCCTGGCGCGGCTGATGCTCGACGAGGGACGCGACTACGAGTCGATCGTCTTCGACACCGCGCCCACCGGCCACACCCTGCGTCTGCTCACGTTGCCCGAGGCGATGGCCGCCTGGACCGACGGCCTGCTGGCGCACAACCGGCGCTCCGAGCAGCTCGGCAAGGTGCTCAAGCATCTCACCCCGGGGCGCGATGTCGACTCGCCGTTCGACGACCCGCAGCAGAGTGCCAACGACGGCCTCGATTCGCGCACCCGCGACATCGCCGAGACGCTGCTCGAACGCCGCCGGCTGCTGCATCGCGCGCGACGCGCGATCGAGGACCCCGCGCAGAGCGCCTTCCTGTTCGTGATGACCCCCGAGCGCCTGCCGATCCTCGAAACCGTGCGCGCCGTTCAGACGCTGGAGTCTGCCGGCGTGCCGATCGCCGGCACGCTGGTCAACCGGGTGATCCCGGACGATGCCGACGGCGACTTCCTGCGCCGCCGACGCGAACAGGAGGCGATCTACCTGGAGCGTATCGACGCCCAGCTTGGTCACCTGCCGCGGCCCCGTCTGCCGTGGCTGGACAGCGACGTCCAAGGGCTGGACTCGCTCGAGACGCTTGCCGATCGGCTGGAAGCGGCGGGATTCTAGAGGGAAGAGCCTAGCCGATATCGAGCTTGTCGGGGTACTCACAGAGATCCTCGATCACGCAGCTGCCGCAACGCGGCTTGCGCGCCACGCAGGTGTAGCGGCCATGCAGGATCAGCCAGTGGTGGGCGTCGCGGCGAAACTCCCGGGGCACGTGGCGCAGCAGTTTCTGCTCGACCTCGACGACGTTCTTGCCGGGGGCGATGCGGGTACGGTTGGAGACCCGGAAGATATGCGTGTCCACGGCGATCGTCGGCTGACCGAAGGCGGTGTTGAGGATCACGTTGGCGGTCTTGCGGCCCACGCCGGGCAGCGCCTCGAGCGCCTCGCGGGTCTGCGGTACCTCGCCGCCGTATTGCTCGACCAACATCCGGCAGGTTTTCATCAGGTTCTCGGCCTTGGTGTTGTACAGGCCGATGGTCTTGATGTGTTCCTTGAGCCCATCGATGCCCAGATCGAGGATCGCCTGCGGGGTGTTGGCCACCGGGAACAGCCGTGCGCAGGCCTTGTTGACGCCGACGTCGGTGGCCTGTGCCGACAATAGCACCGCGGTCAGCAGCTCGAACGGCGTGGTCCAGTTGAGCTCGGTGGTCGGCTCGGGGGTGTGCTCGCGCAGGCGGGCGAATATGGCTTGGCGTTTCTGGGCGTTCATGGCATTCCGAATACGGGGACGAGGCTCTTCGAGGACGCGTTATTGAAGAACAGGGTCAGTGGCGCTGCCGGGCGGCGTCGCGCATCGCCTGGGCCTGGGCGATCTGAACGTGGGCGGCATCGATGGCCGCCGTGTCGTGCTGGCGCTCGGCGTGGGCGAGTTGCGCTCGTGCCCGACGTAGTGCCTGCTCGGCGGCGTTTTGCGCCAGCCGCTGGCGGTTGTCCCGAGCGGCCGGCGGTGTCTGGCCGTCGAGCTGGCGGGCAATCTCGTCGAGCCGCGTCCGGTGCTCGGCGATGCGCGTGTCGAGTTCGCGGCGCTCGTCGTCGGTCGCGGTCCTTTGTCGTTTGCGTTCCAGGCGCTTGAGCGCCACCGCCAGCGTCGCGCGCGACGCCTTGAGCGTTGCCGCATCGGCGGGCGGGCCGGAGTCCTCGGGCGCTGGCTTGTGAGCCGCCGCCTGGCGGCGCTCGCGGCGTTGCCGGCGCTCATCGGCCTGGCGCCGCAAACGGGCCTGGCGCGCCTCGAAGCGCCGGCGGCCGAGTGTCGCGCGGCGGGCGAGAAAGCCCTCCTGGTCGGCCGGCCTCAACGCCATCTGCCAGTCCGGGTGGGGCACGATGTCGATGCAATCCACGGGGCAGGGCGCGACGCACAGCTCGCAGCCGGTACATTCGCCGGCGAGCACGGTATGCATCTGCTTGGCGGCGCCCAGGATGGCGTCGACCGGGCAGGCCTGGATGCACTTGGTGCAGCCGATGCATTCGTCCTCGCGAATCACCGCGACCTGCGGCGATTCGGCCGGCTGAGCCAGCGGCTCGGCCGGGCGGCCGGTGAGCCCGGCCAGCCGCACCACGGTACGCTCGCCGCCCGGCGGGCACCGGTTGATCGCCTCGCCGGCGGCGATCGCCTCGGCATAGGGACGACAGCCCGGATGGCCACACTTGCCGCACTGCGTCTGCGGCAATTCGGCGTCGATGGCATCGATCAGCGTGACGCTCATATCGTTTACCTGCATGCAGTCGCGGGTAATCGGCTAATCAAGTAACGCGCTGGCCGGGTTCTGCACCGCTGTGCGGCTCCAGCAGGTAGATGCCATCGCCGCCACCGGCGGCCAGCACCATGCCCTCGGAAACGCCGAAGCGCATCTTGCGCGGGGCGAGGTTGGCGACCATCACCGTCAGGTGGCCTTCCAGCGCCTCGGGCGCGTAGGCACTACGGATGCCGGAAAACACCGTGCGCGTCTCGCCGCCGAGATCCAGCGTCAGCTTGAGCAGCTTGTCGGCGCCCTCGACGTATTCGGCCTTGGCGATGCGCACGATGCGCAGGTCGACCTTGGCGAAATCGTCGAAGGCGATTTCCGCAGCGATGGGGTCGTCGGCGAGCGGGCCCTTGGGGGTTTCCTTCAACTTCTTCTCCACGGCGAGGTCCTCCTTCGAGGCTTCGATCATGGCGTCGATCCGGTCGCCTTCGATACGCGTCATCAGCGGCTTGAACTTGTTGATGCTGTGGCCTTCGAGCAGCGTGTGGCGGCTCTCCCAGGCGAGGCTGTCGAGATTCAGGAAGACGCGTGCCTGCTCGGCCATGGCGGGCACCACCGGGGCCAGGTAGACCATCAACTGGCGGAACAGGTTGATGCCCACCGAGCAGATGTCCAGTACCTCCTGCTCGCGACCTTCCTGCTTGGCCAGTACCCAGGGCTCGGCCTCGGCGATATAGGCATTGGCCTCGTCGGCAAGCTCCATGATCCGGCGCATGGCGCGGGCGAACTCGCGCGCCTCGTACTCCTCGGCGATCGCCTCGCCGGCGTCGATGGCGCGCTGGACGAGTTCGGGCTGGCCGACACGCTCGGCGAGCTTGCCGTCGCCGAGCTTCTTGACGAAGCCGGCGCAGCGGCTGGCGATGTTGACCACCTTGCCGACCAGGTCGGCATTGACCCGGTAGGCGAAGTCCTCGAGGTTGAGATCGAGATCGTCGACGCCGGCGGTCAGCTTGGCGGCGAAGTAATAGCGCAGGTACTCGGGATTCAGGTATTCGGCGTAGGTCTCGGCCTTGATGAAGGTGCCCCGTGACTTGGACATCTTGGCGCCGTTGACGGTGACGAAACCGTGGCAATTGACGGCGCTGGGCGTGCGCATGTTCGCGCCTTCGAGCATCGCCGGCCAGAACAGCGCGTGGAAGTAGACGATGTCCTTGCCGATGAAGTGATAGACCTCGGCGTCGGAGTCCTTCTTCCAGTAGCTGTCGAAGTCGATGCCTTCGCGATCGCAGAGGTGCTGGAAGCTCGCCAGGTAGCCGATCGGCGCGTCCAGCCAGACGTAGAAGTACTTGCCCGGCGCGTCGGGGATCTCGAAGCCGAAGTAGGGCGCGTCGCGGGAGATGTCCCACTCGTTGAGGCCCGAGGCGAACCACTCCTGCAGCTTGTTGGCGATCTGCGGCTGGACGTGGCCGGGGCGTACCCAGCCCTTCAGGAACTCGGCGAAGTCGGGCAGCTTGAAGAAGTAGTGGGTGGAGCTGCGCACTTCCGGCGTGGCGCCGGAGATCGCCGACACGGGGTCGATCAATTCCGCCGGGGTGTAGGTCGCGCCGCACGCCTCGCAGTTGTCGCCGTACTGATCCGGCGTCTTGCACTTGGGGCAGGTGCCCTTGATGAAACGGTCGGCGAGGAACAGGCCCTTGACCGGGTCGTACATCTGCTCGATGTCGCGGGTCGAGATGTGACCGGCGTCGCGCAGTGCGGTGTAGATGCGCTCGCTGTGCAGGCGGTTCTCTTCCGAGTGCGTCGAATGGTAGTTGTCGAAGGCCACCCCGAAACGCGCGAAATCCGCCTGATGCTCCTTCGAGACGCGCTCGATCAACTGCTCCGAGGTGATGCCTTCCTGCTCGGCGCGCAGCATGATCGCGGTGCCGTGGGCATCGTCGGCGCACACATAGTGGCAGTCGTTGCCGCGGCTCTTCTGGAAGCGCACCCAGATATCGGTCTGGATGTACTCCAGCAGGTGACCCAGGTGGATCGAGCCGTTGGCATAGGGCAGGGCACTGGTGACCAGGATCTTGCGCTTGGCGTTGGCGGTAGTCGGCATGGCGGCTCTGTGACAGGTTCGAAAACGAGGAGTTCGGGCGTCGGCTAAGACTCGGACACGAGCTAGGACGAAAGGGCGATTGTAGCCCGCCTGACGGCTGGGTGCATCCGTGGTGCGGGTGCCGTGTTCACAAGCCCTAGCTGCCTGCCGAGTGCTAGGCGTTCTACCTTGTAGTTGAGAAATCACTAAAGGATTCGCCGCACAAGCCGATTCAACCTTATGGAGGTTAGTAAAAAATGTTGCCAAGGCCCGGCTGGTTCAGAGGCCAATGGAATGAAAATATTAAAATTGAGGATTCAAGTGATAAGGATAATTTTGGCGCTAGGAGCTTCTTTGTTGTTGGTTGCTTGCTCTTCTATTTCTTACAAAGAGCCGACAGGCGGGGATCGGGCAAGAGTCCGTTTTGTAACCGAAACGGAGTCAGTTATGGTGATCAGAGGATATGATGATTCAAGCTGCATGACGAACGAACGTGAATGGATGCGTCTTAGAAAAGGTTTTTTATTCAATAGCCAACCCAAGCGCCTTGGAATTCCGCTGTGGTCATACCATAAGAATGCTGCGAAAGAGGTCTACGTAACTACTGGTAAAAATTACACCTTTTTATTCAGCGGGAGTGAGCAGGGAGGGGCTTTAAATTACTCGTGTGGTGTGCCCATCACAGTAAGATTCAAGTCGGGTCATGACTATGAGTTATATTTCAAATGGGATGTTAGAGATTATCAAAAATGCACTGTCTCGTTTGGTGAGATAGTCTCGGATGGTTTGAAGTCAACTTTCAATACTTTGAGTGAACAGAAAAATATAGTGACTGCTGCTACTAGTGGTTGTATGGAGGTGTTTACAAAGCCGCGGCTTTATTGATGCTGCACAGGAATATATCGAGCTGGATGTACTCCAGCAGGTGACCCAGGTGGATCGAGCCGTTGGCATAGGGCAGGGCACTGGTGACCAGGATCTTGCGCTTGGCGTTGGCGGTAGTCGGCATGGCGGCTCTGTGACAGGTTCGAAAACGAGGAGTTCGGGCGTCGGCTAAGACTCGGACACGAGCTAGGACGAAAGGGCGATTGTAGCCCGGCTGGCGGTCGGGTGCATCCGTGGGACAGGCGCAAGCCTGCCCCACGAAGCGATCAACTCAAGCGCTGCATGTAATCCACGTAGCCGAAGGTCTTGACCGTGCGCACCGCGCGGCTCACCTCGTCGACCCGGCAGATCGCCGGCAGGCGGATGCCGTTGAAGGTGGTGGTCTTGACCATGGTGTAGTGGGCCATGTCGGTGAACACCAGTCGGTCGCCGATGGCGAGCGGCGCATCGAACGAATAGTCGCCGATCACGTCGCCGGCCAGGCAGGTAGTGCCGCCCAGGCGGTAGGTGTGAGGTTTCTCGTTCGGGGCGCCGGCGCCGATGATCTCGGGCCGGTAGGGCATTTCCAGCACGTCTGGCATATGAGCGGTGGCGGAGGTGTCGAGAATGGCGTTGGGTACTTCGCCGTCGACGATGTCCAGCACGCTGGCCACCAGGTAGCCGGTATTAAGCGCGATCGCCTCGCCCGGCTCCAGGTAGACCTCGAGGTGCGGATAGCGCACCTTGAAATCGCGGACTATTCGCACCAGCCGATCCACGTCGTAGTCGGCGCGGGTGATGTGATGGCCGCCGCCGAAGTTGACCCAGCGCAATTGGGGCAGGTACTTGCCGAAGCGGGCCTCGAAGGCGTCGAGCGTGGCTTCCAGCGCGTCGCTGTTCTGCTCGCACAGCGCATGGAAGTGCAGGCCCTCCAGGCCGTCGAGGTCGGCCGGCGCGAGGTTGGCCGCGCGGGTGCCGAGCCGCGAACCCGGCGCGCAGGGGTCGTAGATGGCGACTTCGCCCGTCGAGTGCTCGGGATTGACCCGCAGCCCGCATGAGATGTTGCGTGGCGTCGAGGCGACCTTGTCGCGGAAATGCCGCCACTGCCCCGGCGAGTTGAAGCTCAGGTGGTCGGCATAGCGCAGTACCACGTCCATCTCGGGATCGGTGAAGGCCGGCGAATAGACGTGGACCTCGCCGCCGAAGGTCTCGGCACCGAGGCGCGCTTCGTCCTGCCCGCTGGAGGTCGTGCCCACCAGGTACTGGCTCACCAGCGGGAAGGTGTCCCACATGGCGAAGCCCTTCAGCGCCAGCAGGATCTTCGCCCCGCTGCGTTGCTGAACTTCCTTCAGGAGCTCCAGGTTGCGACGCAGCAGGGCGTCGTCGACCACGTAGGCCGGCGACGGGCAGGCATGAATGTCGAACGGGTAGGTCGCTTGTGCCATCACGAATCGGCCAGCGGATCGTCGTCGGGATCGAGCTCGACCATCTGCCACGGCAGGCCCATGTCGCCGATGCGCTCCATGAACGGGTCGGGGTCGAGCTGCTCGACGTTGTAGACGCCGTCGCCCTTCCAGATCCCTTGGAGCATCAGCATCGCGCCGGTCACCGCGGGTACGCCGGTGGTATAGGAGATCGCCTGGGACTTGACCTCCGCGTAGCTCTTCTCGTGGTCGCTGATGTTGTAGATGTACACCTTGCGACGCTTGCCGTCCTTGATGCCGTCGAGGATCACGCCGATGTTGGTCTTGCCCTTGGTGCGCGGGCCCAGCGAGGCCGGATCGGGCAGCACCGACTTGAGGAACTGCAGCGGCGAGATCTCGCAGCCGTTGACGTTAATCGGCTCGATACTGGTCATGCCGACGTTTTCCAGCACCTTGAGATGGGTGATGTACTTCTCGGAGAAGGTCATCCAGAAGCGGATACGCTCGAGCCCCTTGATGTTCTGGGACAGCGATTCCAGCTCCTCGTGGTAGAGCAGGTAGATGTCCTTCTCGCCGATGCCGTCGAAGTCGAACTTGCGCTTCTCGGCCAGCGGCGCGGTCTCCTTCCACTCGCCCTTTTCCCAGTAGCGGCCATTCGCGGTGATCTCGCGAATGTTGATCTCCGGATTGAAGTTGGTGGCGAACGGGTAGCCGTGATCGCCGCCGTTGGCGTCCAGTATGTCGATGCGCTGGATCTCGTCGAACAGGTTCTTCTGGCCGTAGGCGCAGTAGATGTTGGTCATGCCGGGGTCGAAGCCGCAGCCCAGCGTGGCCATGTTGCCGGCCTTGGCGAAGCGCTCCTGGAACGCCCACTGCTCCTTGTACTCGAACTTGGCCTCGTCGGGATGCTCGTAGTTGGCGGTGTCCAGGTAGGGCACGCCGGTACGCAGGCAGGCTTCCATGATGGTCAGGTCCTGATAGGGCAGCGCCACATGGATCAGCACGTCGGGCTTGAACGACTCGATCAGCGCGACCAGCGCCTCGACGTCATCGGCATCGACCTGGGCGGTCTGGATGGGGCGGTCCAGTTGGTCCGCGATCGCCTTGCACTTCGCTTCGTTGCGACTGGCTAGACAGATTTCGTGGAACACCTCGGGGTGCTGCGCGCACTTGTGCGTCACCACACCGCCGACGCCGCCGGCGCCAATAATCAAGGCTTTACTCATGCGTTCGCCTCCAGATCGGAAATTCAACAGTGGTCGAATCGCGGGGCGCCGCGACCCGATGCCATTCTCGCCCGGCCACCCCGGCAAGAGGGGGCCGATAATCGCCCCGACGGCGGCGGGGCTCAAGTATTTTTCGCTGAAAAAGCTGAAATCCGGGCGATGCGTGGCGCGTTCAACCCTATCATGGTCGCTGTGGCGTTATGGGGTGGCGGCGCTGTGAAACGCCGGGTCAGGCCGGCTGTGGCTCGAGCACCTGGCGATGCAGCGCCGTGCCGGCCGAGTCCATCAGCGTCACCGTGAGGGCGTCGCTTTCCCCATCCAGGTCGACCTGGCCGAAGAACTGGTAACCCTCGGAGGGCGGCAGGTTCGACCGCCCCTCGGGCGGGGCCTTCTGGAACACCACCCGCGGGCCGAAGGTGGCGTCAAGCTCGCCCGGGCCGAAGGTGCCGGCATGCAGCGGGCCGCTGACGAATTCCCAGAAAGGGGCGAACTCCTTGAAGCTGGCCCGCTCGGGGGCATAGTGATGGGCGGCGGTGTAGTGAACGTCGGCGGTCAGCCAGACCACGTTGCGGATGCGCTCGTCGCGGATGGTCTTCAGCAGCCCGGCGATTTCCCGCTCGCGACCCAGCGGCTTGCCGGCCTCGTCGTTGGCCACCGCCTCGAAGGCATCACCGTCGCGCACCACCAGTCCGATCGGCATGTCGGAGGCGATGATCTTCCAGGTGGCCGTCGACTGACGAAGCGCGCTCAACAGCCAGGCGATCTGGCGTTGCCCCAAAAAGTTGGGCTCCTCGCCGCCCGACTGCCGGTTGCGGCTATTGGCGTTGCGGAAGGTGCGCATGTCCAGCATGAAGATCTCGAGCCCCGGGCCATAGGCGAAGTTGCGATAGATCCGGCCCGGCGCATCGGGCATCTGCCGCAACGGCATGGCCTCGAGAAAGGCCCGGCGTGCCCGGGCCGCGAGCAGCGAGACGTTCTTCTCGCGGTAGCGATCGTCCTCGAGCAGCTCGCCGGGGTACCAGTTGTTGGTCGTCTCGTGGTCGTCCCACTGGGCGAGCATCGGCACTTCGGCATTGAAGCGGCGCAGGTTGGCGTCCTCGAGGTTATAGGCGTGCTGACCGCGGAACTCGTCGAGGGTCTCGGCCACCTTGCGCTTGGCCGGCGTCACCAGATTGCGCCAGAGCTCGCCATTGGCCAGTTCGACGCTTTCCTCGAGCGGTCCGTCGGCATAAACGGTATCGCCGGAATGGATGAAGAAGTCGGGCCGCTGCTGGCGCATGGTTTCGTAGATGCGCATGCCGCCGCGCGATTCATCGATGCCCCAACCTTGGCCGACCGTGTCGCCGGACCACACGAAACGCACATTGCGACGGGTCGTCGACGGCAAGCGAAGCTGACCGGCAACCGGCTCGCTGATGGCCCGGTGATCGTCGAGTGCGGCGAAACGCACGCGGTAGTGAACATTGTCCAGCGAACTCAACCCGGTGGCATCCAGCTTGGCGGTCAGGCCCGTTTCTGGCAGCGTTTCGGGGCCACGCAGCAGGCGGGCACCGCGAAACTCGGGATTGTCGGCGATCTCGACCAGCATCCGGGCGGGACGATCGACGCTCGACCACAGCATCGCGCGATCGCCGAGCATGTCACCGCTCATCACGCCGGAGGAGATCACCGGCCGGCGTCCCTGCGCCAGCACGATCGACGGCGCCGCCGTCAGAGCGCCCAGCGTGGCACCGCCCTTGAGTCCCAGCTTCAACATGTCCCTGCGTGAATACGGCATGACGCCCTCCGGTTAGCGATGATCGAATCGAGGTCATCCTGCCGGGCCAAGGTGACATTCGTTTGCCAAACCGATGGCAAGTCAATGACGGGCGTATTACCGCCTATAATGGGCGGCTTGAATCCCTCTTTGTTAGTATGGCCGGCCGCGCCCGCGCAACAATGTGGCCGATTCCTTGTCGCCACCTCCTATCGAGAGACGCCCGTGATGCAGCAGGGCTTCGTCCTGACCCGCCATTGGCGGGACACCGCGGACGGCAGTGAAGTGAGTCTGTGGCTGGCCGCCGACGCCGGCCCTCGCCATGTTCGTCTGCCGTTGCAAACCTCGGTGGCGTTCATCCCCAATGACTACCGTGCGGCGGTCGAACGGCTGATCGGCGATGAGTCAGGCGTCGAGCTACGTCCGCTCGAGCTCTGCGATTTCCGCCATCGGCCGGTGCTGGGACTTTACTGCCGCCAGCATCGCCAGCTGATGAACCTTGAGCGGCGCCTGGTCGACGCCGGCGTCGAGGTCCTCGAGGCCGACGTTCGCCCGCCGGAGCGCTACCTGATGGAGCGCTTCATCACCGCCCCGGTCGGATTCACGGGAGTGGTGCAGGCGGACGGCTCGATCGGCGATGCGCAATTGAGGCCCGCCCCCGACTATCGGCCACGGCTGAGGCTCGCCTCGCTGGATATCGAGACCAGCGAGCGTGGCGATCTGTACTCGATCGCCCTCGAGGGTTGCGGCCAGCGCCAGGTTTTCATGCTGGGCACGGCGGGCGGGCAGAGGGGGGACGCCGAGGCGTGCGACTTCGAACTTCGCTACTGCGAAAGCCGCGAAGCGCTGCTGACGTGCCTCAACGAGTGGATGGCGCGCCACGATCCCGATGCGATCATCGGCTGGAACCTGATTCAGTTCGACCTGCGTATCCTGCAGCGCCACGCCGAGGAACTGGCCGTGCCGCTGACGTTGGGGCGCGGCGGCGCGCCGATGGAGTGGCGCGCCCACGCCAGCAATCCCAATCACTTCTTCGCTGCCGCGCCCGGGCGACTGCTCATCGACGGCATCGAGATGCTGCGCCAGGCAACCTGGCGCTTTGCCTCGTTCAGCCTGGAGAGCGTCGCCCAGGAACTGCTCGGCGAGGGCAAGGCGATCGACAATCCCTACCAGCGCATGGACGCCATCAACCGCATGTTCGCCGAGGACAAGCCGGCCCTGGCTCGCTACAACCTCAAGGACTGCGAGCTGGTCACGCGGATCTTCGCCAGGACCGAGCTGATTGACTTCTTGCTCGAGCGTGCCACCGTCACCGGCCTGCCGGTCGATCGCAGTGGCGGCTCGGTGGCCGCGTTCTCGCATCTGTACCTGCCGCGCATGCACCGGCTCGGTTTCGTCGCCCCCAGCCTGGGTAGTCAGCGTGGCGAGAACAGTCCCGGCGGCTTCGTGATGGATTCGCGCCCCGGCCTCTACGATTCGGTGCTGGTGCTCGATTTCAAGAGTCTCTATCCATCGATCATCCGCACCTTCCTGATCGATCCGGTAGGGCTGGTGCAGGGGCTGGCCGAACCCGAGAACGATACGGTGCCCGGCTTTCGCGGCGCGCGCTTCTCGCGCACCCGCCATGCGCTGCCCGAGATGGTGGCAGGGGTCTGGCAGGGGCGCGAAGTCGCCAAGCGCGAGGGCAATGCGCCGCTTTCCCAAGCGCTTAAGATCATCATGAACTCCTTCTACGGGGTGCTGGGCGCTTCGGGCTGTCGCTTCTTCGACCCGCGCCTGTCGTCCTCGGTCACCCTGCGCGGCCATGAGATCATGCACCGGACCCGTGAGCTGATCGAGGCCGAGGGATATACCGTTATCTACGGCGATACCGACTCGACGTTCGTGTGGCTAGGTCGTGCCCACGAAGACGACGAGGCCGCACGGATCGGCCGGCATCTGGTGCAGCGCGTCAACGCATGGTGGAGTGAACACCTGCGCCGGGAATACGCGCTGCAGAGCGCCTTGGAACTGCAGCTGGAGACGCACTTCCGGCGCTTTCTGATGCCGACCATCCGCGGCGCGGAGGCGGGCAGCAAGAAACGCTATGCCGGCCTGGTGCGCGAAGCCGACGGCAGCGAGCGGCTGGTGTTCAAGGGGTTGGAGACGGTGCGCGCCGACTGGTCGCCGCTGGCCAAGCTCTTCCAGCAGGAGCTTTACCGGCGGATCTTCGTCGGCGAGCCCTACCGCGACTTCGTGCGCGACTATGTGCAGCGTACCCTCGCCGGTGAGTACGACGAGCGTCTGATCTATCGCAAGCGACTGCGGCGCAAGCTCGACGATTACCGCCGCAACGTGCCGCCGCACGTACGCGCGGCGCGCCTCGCCGACGCGTACAACGATCAGCTCGGCCGGCCGCGGCAGTACCAGCACGGGGGCTGGATCAGCTACGTGATGACCCTGTCGGGGCCGGAGCCGCTGGAAACGCGTCGCTCGGCCATCGACTATCATCACTACTTGACTCGCCAATTGCAGCCGGTGGCCGACGCGATCCTGCCGTTCGTCAATGACGACTTCCACGCCCTGACCGATCGTCAATTGGGGCTTTTTTGACTCGGGGCTTTCTACCTATTGTGACTCGAGCATTTTCATACGAGATATGGGCTTAAAGAATTCTTCGACGTTGCCGTTATGAACAAATGACGCCTTGTACTGATCCCAGGACGGTTGCTTGTGACCGCCAATGGGGCAAAGGCTAACAAAAAATAATTGGAGGAAAAGAAAAGTGAAGGGAATTTTTAGGAATATTTTGCTGACTATATTTATAGCCGGGTTGGCAGGTTGTGTTAGCACAAGAAATATCCCATTAGACAAAGTGGCGCTGGAATCGAGCACCCCTGAGAGTATTGTTAATACGCATCGGGAAATGCCTGATTTCATGGCAATGACAGCTGGTAAGGCTGCATTTGGCCTAATTGGAGCCATGGCCATGATTTCTTCCGGTAATTCTATTGTCGAGGAAAATGGGGTAAAGGATCCGTCAGAATATATCATTGCCTCGCTAGAAAAAGAGATTTCCGAGAAATATGACCTGGCGGAACTGGACAGCCGAGGTCACATGATCAATACACGGAATCCCTCTGAAATTGCCTCCGCCTATCCTGAGTCAGACTTAATTATTGATGTTGAAACGACAGGTTGGGGGTTTACTCATTTTTCTACCGACTGGAATAATTACCGTGTCCTCTATAGTGCTAAGCTAAGATTGATCGATACGAAGAAAGAAACCATTTTGGCCGAAGGATACTGCTCGCGAGTTCCCGATAAAGATGATAGCGCCCCCTCTTACGAAGATCTGCTGGCGGATAAAGCGGCTCGGCTGAAGTCCGAACTACATGAAGCGGCTAATTACTGCATAGAAGAGTTCAGGCATATCGTTTTGATATAGGAAAAGAGCCTGTTGCGGCGGACATGCATGGCGCATGCCCGCCACAACCAAGGATCTCGCTAATCGCTGCGCCCAAATGCGCTTCTCTGTTTCAGCGAGTAGCGAGGTCGTGGGCAACGTCTAGGCGCGCTCGTCCATCGACTGTCACCGCTATGCGACCCGTCAGCCGTTCCCGCAAAGCTAGCTTTACACGAAAACGAGGCCCCGCAAATGCGGGGCCAATTTCTTTCCAGGATCAGTCTGTTAGTCGGTATGTCGCGCCAGCCCACGAACTCAGGCGGACGCTTTTACCTGTGCGGATTCCTCCATGGGTGCCTGCTTGGTGGCTTCCAGGCGCCGAACCTCGGAGCGATCCGCACTACTGATCTCGATCTCACGCGGCTTCTGCGCTTCGGGAATCTCGCGCAGTAGATCGATGATCAGCAGGCCGTTTTCCAATTTCGCACCGCGCACCTCGATATGATCCTCGAGTCGATAGGTCAGCTTGAAGGCGCGCTGGGCGATGCCCTGGTGCATGTAATGGACCGCGTCGTCCTGTTCGGCCTGGGACTTGGAGCCCGAGACGCTCAACACGCCGCCCTCGAGCTGAATGCTCAGTTCCTGCTCAGTGAATCCGGCCACGGCCAGAACGATGCGATACTCATTCTCGCCATGCTTCTCGACGTTGTACGGCGGGAAGCTGGTCGGTGCACTACTTTCGAAGGCGCGCTCGAACAGATCATTGAAACGGTCGAAACCGATCGAGTGACGGAAGAGCGGTTCCAGTGAGAATGCCGTGTTCATAGTATGTTCTCCCTATTTGGATAGCGAAGTCATACCCTCGTCGACGGACCCACTTGGCGGCATCCCGTTCCCGAGGGATCTACCTTTCGGCACTTCATAAAATGGGGGTTGCGGCAATCGCTTCAATAGACTTTTTTGTAAAAAAATGTTTCCAAAAGAGCCGGGAGTACCTGGAACGGTATTCGTTGGAGAGCAGCTTTTCGTGGCTGGCTAGTCGCCCCGATAGACACCGAACTGCGTCAGCCCCTTGTCGGCCAGAAGCTGCGCCTGCATACGGCTCATCACGCCCTGGGCGCAATACAGCAGGTAACGTCGATTGCAGGGCAACTGCTCGGCGCGCTCGGCCAGTTCGAAGAAGGGGATTTCCAGCGGCTCGCCTTGGGGCAGCGTCAGCGGTGCCGCCTCGCGCTCGTTCGGATGGCGAATATCGATCACAGTGACGTCTTGGGCCAGGGCCGTGGAGGCGCCGACCTCGGCCACTTCGACAGCGTGCGGCAGATCGTCGAGCAGGCGCGACGCGCGGGTCGCCACGGCGGCCTCGACGGCGGTATCGAGCACGCCGAAATCGAAACCGGTCTCGGCACGTTCGACCTGCTCGGCACGCGGGTGCACATTGGGACGCTTGGAGACCGCACCGCAATATTCGGGAAGGCCTTCGGCATAGGCGGCGGTGCCGATCCGTCGGGCGTCGTCGATGATGGTCTGCTTGTCGCTGGCGATCAGCGGACGCAGGATCGGCCGTTCGCTGACCGCGTCGATGAGCCGCAGGTTGGTGAGGCTCTGGCTGGAAACCTGAGCCAGCGCGTCGCCGGTCACCAGGGCGGGAATGCGGGCGCGGCCGGCGACACGGTTGGCGGCGCGCAGCATCATGCGCTTGAGCACCACGCCGGCAACGCCCGACGGTACCTGTCGCTGGATCTCGTTGATCACGCCCTCGAAGGGCACGCTGATGAAATTGAGCCGGTGCGAGGCGCCGTAGCCTTGCCACAGATGATGGACGATCTCGCGAACCGCGGCTTCATGGGCCGGGCCGCCGAGATTGAAGAACACGAAGTGCGTCTTGAGGCCGCGCCGCAGTAGCCGCCAGGCGGCGACCGGCGAATCGAAGCCGCCGGAAATCAGCGCCAGTGCCTCGCCCTGGGTCCCCAGCGGATAGCCGCCGAGCCCCGGCAGGCGTCGGGTGATCAGCAGCAGTTGCTCGTTCTTGAGCTCGAGGCGCACCGTGACCTGCGGGTCGCTCAAGTCCACCGATGCGTCGTCGGCCGCCTCGAGCAGGGCGCGGCCCAGATAGCGTTCGAGGTCTTCCGAGGTAAAGTCATGACGGCCGCGGCGCTTGACGCTGACGCGAAAGCGCCGGCCGGCCAGCGCGTCGCGCCACAGCGGAACCACGAGCGCGGCGGTCGCGTCGAAACCGGTGAAGGTATGGGAGTCGACGACCAGTATTTCGTGGATGCCGGGAATGCGGGTCAGGCCGGCTTCCACCTCGGCGTGCGTCGACGCGTCGAGCTCGCCGTCGCGGCGTACTTCGAGGGCGTCCCAGCAATCGACCACGCGGACCCCGGGGATGAAGCGCGCGAGGCTATTGCGGATATTGGTGCGCAGGCTACGGACCATCTCCTGGCGCACCGACCGGGACTTGATGGTGATCTCGGGGAACAGCTTGAGCCGATAGCGCATGCGTGCACACCACTGCCGATGGGGCGCGCCATGATAGCAATGCGACGTACGCTTCTCCACCGCACGGTTCGGCCGAGCCAGTGTGGCCGCGCTCGCGAGAGCGTTCAGTGGGAAGGCACCGGTGCCGCAAACTACGCTGTGATCAGGCGAGGGACATGGCGTGATCCAGACGCACGCAGTCGCGCCCGGCCTGCTTGGCGCTATACAGCGCCGTGTCGGCGGCGGCGATCAACGCCTCGCTGTCGATGGCCCTGGGAGGCACGTAGCATGCGACGCCGATACTCACGGTGACCACGCTCGCGGTCGGCGAGGCGGCATGTTCCAGGCGCAGCGCCGCGATTGCCTGGCGCAGCGTTTCGGCGCGCTCCAGACCCGCCGCGGTGGTCATCGCCGGCAGGATGATCATGAACTCCTCGCCGCCGGTGCGCGCCACCAGTTGCGGCGGTTCCTCGAAGCGCTCGCGCATGGCGCTGGCGATGGCGATCAGGCATCGGTCGCCGGCCGGGTGGCCGTAGTGATCGTTGTAGGCCTTGAAGTGGTCGATATCGACCATTATCAGCGCCAGTGCCTGATTGGACTGTGCAGCCTTGGTCAGCGCATGGCTCAGTCGCTCGTCGAACAGGCGACGGTTGGCCAGTCCGGTCAGCGGATCGTGCTGGGAAAGCTCGACCAGCGAATGCGTCTGGCGCCGCTGGTAATCGAGCAGACGCTGGAAGGCATGCGCCAGCTGGCCGATCTCGTCGCTGCGCCTGACCAGCCGGGATGGCGCGTCGTTCCACTCGGTGCTCTGCACGCTTTCGGTAAACCGGGCCAGCTGGCGCAATGGCAACAGTATCATGCGCTCGAGCAGGATCAGTACCACCACCACTACGACCACCAGTAGCCCCAGTGTCCAGTAGAGCGCGAAGCGAAAGGTGCCCAGGTTGGCCTGGAACTGGGTGCGTGGCAGTGTCGTTTGGAGACTGATCGAGTAGCCGGACGGGGCGGCCTCGATCAAGCGGCTGGCCTGCATGTAGCGCTCGTCGGTGCGGGTTATCTGGGAGAGTTGGGGATGCGGCCCGGTCGAGCCGGCAGTTTCCAGGCGCATCTCGATGTCGGTGCTCTGTTGCAAGCGGGCCAGCCACTGATCGTTCATGACGCGAACCATGGCCAACCAGCCGGCCGCTGGGCCGCTGCCGTCGCTGTGCATGATCGGCCAGACGCTGACCATCGAGCGCTCGGGCCAGGCATGTAGCCAGGTATGGAGAGTGTTCTGCGGTCCGCCGGCGACATGCTCCTGCACCGAATGGGTGATAGGCGCCGCCCAGGCGCAGTCGCCACTGGCGCTGGGACAGGCGACATAATCGCCGCTTTGCGGATCGAGGCCGGCAATCAGGTGTGGCGTGCCGTCGGGCTTGAGAAACAGCATTGCACGCAGGTTGGCGTCCTCGAAGACCAGGCCGCTGGTCAGGTTGGACTCCACGTAGTCGGTTTCTTCGCCGGACAGAAAGTGATAGCTGTCGTCCCACACCGACCAGTCTCTGGTGAACAGGCTGAGGTGGCCCAGCTCGTTATCGATGGCGCGCTGGGCGCGATCGAGCTCGGCGTTGGCATGCTGCTCTTCCTTGGCGAGCAGCACGGGGATGACCTGAAATTGGGCGATCAGGCCCAATGCCAGCAGCGCCATGAACAGCACGAGGCCGAGGGCGGTAAAGAAGCGATAACGCAGCGAGGAAAGCGCTCGGGGCATGATCAGGGACCGTTGCCGTTTCGTGTGACTTGAATACCTTGTAAGACATTGCTTACAAGGTCATATGGCAGCTATCGGCAAATAGCGCCGAAGATTGAGCGTTCGGTCGATTAAAAATCGAAAACGAAGCGACCGATCTCCGCCCCCCAAGTTGCGCGTACAGACTACCGCGGATACGTCACCCCGGCTGCTACGCTGATTAGCGTATCGCTTGCCACTCATCTGCCAGTCAAGGAGGACGGCGCTTGCAACCCTTGTTCTTCAATGAAGCCATTGCCCTGTTGCGTGTGGCGCTGATGGGCGTGATGGCTTATGTCGCGCTGGTCTTGCTGCTGCGCGTGTCGGGTCGGCGCACGCTATCGAAGATGAACGCCTTCGACCTAGTGGTGACGGTGGCGCTGGGTTCGATCCTGGCGACCGTGATCCTCAATCCCGGGGTAACGCTGGCCCAAGGCAGCCTGGCGTTCGGCCTGCTTATCGCCATGCAGTACGCGTTGACCTGGAGCAGCGTGCGTTGGCCTTGGGTGCGCCGGCTGGTGACCGGCGAGCCGGCCTTGCTGCTGTACCACGGCAAGCCCTTGCCGGGAGCGCTGTTGCGGGCGCGGGTGACCATGGACGAGTTGCGCGCGGCGGTGCGCGCCGCCGGTCTGGTGTCGCTCGACGAGGTCGAAGCGGTCGTGCTGGAGACCGAGGGCTCGCTGAGTGTGGTGCGCCGAGACCCGGGCGCGACTGAAGGCGCTTCGAGCCTGGAGGGCGTCGAGTTGCCGGGCGACGAGGCTCGCCGCTGAGCCTTCGGCTTGCTGCTGGCCGGTCAGAAGCCAAGCTGCTGCAGAAAGTGCGGTAGCAGCGCCGGCTCTAGGGCGAGCGCGATGACCACGCCGCCGATAGCGCCGCCCAGGTGCGCTTCGTGGGCCAGCCCGCCGGCCTGACCGGGTGTGCGGCTACGCATGGCATACAACGACAGGGCGACGAAGCCGATGGCGAACAGGATCGCCGGAATGGGAATGGCGAAGAACAGATAAAGCAGCCGGAACGGCTCGTAGAGGCAGAAGGCGAACACCACCCCGGTGATCGCGCCCGACGCGCCGACCGCGGAGTAGCGCGGGTTGCCGCGCTGGACGATCAGCACCAGCCCCTGGGCGGCAAGATCGGAGCCGAAATACAGCAGCAGATAGCGCAGCGGCCCGAGGCCGGCCTCCAGCCAGGGGCCGAAGAAGTACAGTGTCAGCATGTTGACCAGCAGGTGCGCGCCGTTGACGTGCAGGAAGCCCGCGCTCAGCAGGCGGTGGAACTCGCCGTGATGCAGGATGCGCTCGGGGCGAAAGGCCAGCTTGGCGAAGAGTTGCGGCCGGCGATGCAGCACGAACAGGCTGATCGCGACGTTGGCGACAAGCAGCGCCAGAGTGATCGGCGTTTGAGTCAGATCGAGCATGGCGTTCCCCGCTGTGTCTGCTGGTGAGTACGCTGAGAGGGTGGCACGGCGCTAGCGTACAGCATGCCAGGCTCCGGTGTAGTCCGTTTCGCCGCCGGCCGTGAAACGCTTGCCAGCGTCGCGCCGTGGCGTCAGGATTCGACCTTCGATACGTTTTTATCCCGAAAGTTACCCGCCCAGGAGCATGACGATGAGCCAGGCAAGCGCACGCCACATACTGGTGGACAGCGAAGCGAAGTGTGAGGAACTCAAGGTCGAGATCGAGGGTGGACGCGATTTCGCCGAGGTGGCCAGGCAGCATTCGAGCTGCCCGTCGGCGCGCAACGGCGGCGATCTGGGCTCGTTCGGCCCGGGCCAGATGGTGCCGGAATTCGACAAGGTGGTGTTCAACGGTGAACTGAACACCGTGCATGGGCCGGTGAAGACCCAGTTCGGCTACCATCTGCTGGAAGTCACCAGCCGCTCGTGACGAAGGGCTGGGGTCGCAAAGCCGCGAGGATGACCTCGCGGCTTTTTTATGAGGGGTCGGTTTGGCCCATGCGCAGGGCGCAGAGCCTCACCCGGCGCGGAGCGGCCTGTTCTACACTGTTTGGGGCGGCGCAACATAAACATAATCATAACCCTGCCGGAGACAGCTCATGTCGAATCCGAACCTCGAAATCAAGAGTCGCGAGCCCAGCCTCTATAACGAGGACCTGGCACCCATTCCCCGGTCGCAACGTAGCTGGGGCTGGTTCGAGATCTTCAATGTCTGGTCCAACGACATCCAAAGCCTGTTCGGCTACACCCTGGCCGCTTCGCTGTTCCTCAGTTACGGGCTCAATGGCTGGGCGGTGATGGCGGCGATCGTGCTGGCCGGGGTGGTGGTGATGGTGCTGGTCAACTGGTCGGGCGCGCCGAGCGTACGCTACGGCATTCCCTTCCCGGTGCTGGCGCGGATCAGCATGGGCGTGTTCGGCGCCAATTTCCCCGCCCTGGTTCGGGCGGTGGTGGCGATCTTCTGGTACGGCGTGCAGACCTATTTCGCCTCGACCGCGGTGGCGCTGCTGATCAATTCGCTGCTGGGCATCGAGGGCGGCGCGCAATGGCTGGGCATGACCGTCGTCGGCTGGCTGTCGTTCCTGCTGGTATGGGTCTTCCAGATCGTCCTGTTCTGGCACGGTATCGAGCGCATCCGCCAGTTTCTCAACTGGGCGGGGCCGCTGGTCTATGTGGTGATGATCGTGCTGACCGCGGTGATCTGGTACCAGGCCGGCGACGAACTGCTGCCGGCGATAGGCACGATCTTCAGCGGGGAGGGCGACTACGCCGGCGGCTCGGTTGGCGCGTTCATGGCGGTGACGGGGACGATGATCGCTTACTTCGCCGCGGTGGTGATCAACTATGGGGACTTCTCGCGCTTCGTGCGCAGCGAGCGCGAGATGAAGATCGGCAACTTCCTGGGGCTGCCGCTCAACGTGGCGTTCTTCTCGTTGATCGCGCTGATCGTCACCGCCGGGACCGTGGTGCTGTTCGGCGAGCGACTGACCAATCCCACCGATATCATCGCCCGGGTCGATTCGCTGCCGCTGACATTGATCGCCGCACTGACCTTCTTCGCCGCCACGGTGGGTATCAATATGGTCGCCAACTTCGTGCCTCCCGCCTACGACCTGGCCAACCTGATGCCGAATCGCATCGATTTTCGCATCGGCGGGCTGATTACCGCGGTACTGGCGCTATTCATCGGTGGCCTGTGGGTGGCGCTCATCAGCCAGATCGGCATCGCCGGCTTCGTCAATACCCTGGGCGCGGTGCTGGCGCCGGTCTATGGCGTGATGATGGCCGACTTCTATCTGATCAAGCGTCAGCGGATCGACATCGAGCAGCTGTTCACGGCCGACCCGCAGGGCGAGTACTACTATCGCGGCGGCTGGAACGTCCATGCGCTGGGCGCTTTCGCGGTGGCCGCGTTATTCTCGGTGGCCTCGGTCTGGTGGCCGACGCTCAGCGTGCTCTCGGGCTACGCCTGGTTGCTGGGAGCGTTACTGGGCGCGGTGCTTTACTACCTGCTGATGAGGCGCGCCACGGCGCCGTTGACCGTCAGTCGCTGAGTCCGCAAGCACGAGCCATGCAACCTCTGCGCCGAGTGCCTGTCGGAAAGATAGCTTTCGTCACTACGTTATCGATCCAAGGAGACATCCCGTGCTCGACACCATTCAGCAATTCTTCCAACGTGCCCTGAACGTTCCAGAGGCCGATGGTCAGCGTCAGGTGACGCTGGAGCTGGCCACCGCGGCGCTGCTCTGCGAAATCGTGCGTGCCGATCAACGCACCGCCCCGGCGGAGCTCGCTGCCTGGCGACGAATGCTGCAGGAGCGCTTCTCGTTGAGCGCCGAGCGGGTCGACGAATTGATGGAACTGGCGACTCATGAGGCGGACCAGGCGGTCGATCATTTCCAGTTCGTGCGTCTGGTCAACGAGCATTACGACTACGCCGACAAGGTCGCGCTGGTGGAATTGATGTGGCGGCTGGCCTACGCCGACGAGGCGCTCGATGCCCACGAGGAGCACCGCATTCGCAAACTGGCGGATTTGTTGTACGTCCGCCACAGCGATTTCATTCGCACCAAGCTGCGGGTCCAGGAGGAGCGGGGCGGGGCGTCGGCGTGAGGGCGTGCGCCGGCCTGCGCCTTTAGCGGCGCGGGCTCTGGTGCCAGGGCAGGCCGGCGCGGGCGCTGCGTTCGAGCTCGGCGATCACCTGGGCGCCGAGCAGCAGGATCACCGCACCGATCTCGAGGCTCAACAGCACGACGATCAGCGTCGCCAACGAACCGTAGACGGCGTTGACGTAGGAGATGTTGGCGAAGTAGTAGCTGAGGATCAGCCGAACGATTTCCCACAGCAGGGCGGCGACGAAGCCCCCGATCAACGCGCGATGCGGGGCGATACGCACCACCGGCATGATCTTGTAGATGGCACTGAACAGCCCGCACATGCCGACGAAGCTCAGCACATTGAGTGAAACCACGGCCACGCTGGCCGAGGGCAGTTCGATATCGAACAGCATTATCACCATCTGATTGAAGGCGTTGCCCATCGCGACCAGCACGGTCAGCGCCAGCAGGCCGGCGCCGAGCACCAGCATGAAGGCGTAGGGCAGCAATGCCGAGACCCAGAAGCGGCGCTTCTGGGTCTCGTCGGGCTGATGGAAGATCAGGGCGATGGAGTCCTCGAGCATGCGAAAGGCGAACGAGCTGAAGAACAGCAGCACCAGAGTGCCGACGAAACCCACGACATTGCGCGAATCGACCAGGGTGCGCACCGAATCGAGAATCACGTCGGCATGGGCCGGTGCCAGGTGCTGGGCCTGGATGGCGATGATGCCCAGCAGGCGCTGTTCGTCGACGATGTGGGTCAGCAACACGCAGAGCAGGGCGAACAGCGGTATGGTCGAAAGCAGTACGTTATAGCCGACGCCGCCCGCCAGCAGAATGCCCCGATTGTGC
The DNA here is from genome assembly GCF_033446685.1 of Halomonas sp. HP20-15. Taxonomy (NCBI): domain Bacteria; kingdom Pseudomonadati; phylum Pseudomonadota; class Gammaproteobacteria; order Oceanospirillales; family Halomonadaceae; genus Halomonas; species Halomonas sp. HP20-15. The sequence continues at coordinate 53,750 of NZ_JAWQLY010000010.1, forward strand.
AGAAAGGCGACGAGTACGCGCCATGAAAACTGCCAGATCTGGTGGACCAGGACGAGACGTTGCATTCCATTCCCTTGCAGCTTGGGCCAAAGGCCCGGAAACAATGGCGCTTCCGACAATCGTTGTCGATTCCCTGCCGGGCGGCTGGCAACGAGGGTGGCTGTCATCCGACACTGACAGTATCCGCCAGGAAGCGGTCGAGCACCAAGCCGCGACAGGAACCAGAACGCGTGATGAGCGCGATAGCGAGCACCCGCTGGTCGGTTGCATGTCATGGGTTGGCCTCGGTGAGGCTACAGCGGTCATGGGCAGCGTCAAGAGGAGTCGGCATGGCCAGCGATAGTGCTGAAGGTAATCCCCTGCGACCGGTTACCCGTTTCGTCGCCGACGCCATGCTGGCGCGTCTGGCACGTTGGCTGCGGGCGCTGGGCTTCGACACGCTCTTCGATCCGGCGATCGACGATCCGCAACTGGTGCAACTGGCCGAGCGCGACCAGCGCTGGTTGCTGACGCGCGACCGAGCGCTCGTCGCACAGCGCCGCCCGAGCCGCAGCGTGCTGATCGCCGCCGACGCTCCGCTCGAGCAGCTTCGCGAGGTGGTCGAGCGCTGCCAGCCGGCATCGCCGGCGGCGCTGTTCACCCGTTGCCTGGTGTGTAACTGCCTCTTGCAGGAAGTCTCCCGGGCCTCGGCAGCGCCATGGCTGCCTGAACGGGCCCGAACCCTTCCCGATCCGGTTCGTTACTGTCCGCGTTGTCAGCGTCATTACTGGCCGGGCACCCATACCTGGCGCATGCGCGAGCGGCTGGCAAGAACCCTGCCCGAGTGGTTTTCAGAGCGCAGCTGACACGCCGAAGACATGGCATGGCCGCTGGCGATTCCATGGGTGTTTGGGTGTGCCGGCGCCCACTTCGCTTTCGAAGCGCTCTCGGCCGTGATCGTAAAGCTTTCGGCGAAGCCGGCCGATAACACCAGAAGATAATCAGCGTTAGCCGCTTGATACCATGCTACGGGAGCCGATTAGAAGACGATGGTAGAACACTATGGGTATGACCCCTGGCTGGTCGGCCTGTCCTTTGCCATGGCATCCCTGGCCTCACTGACGGCGCTCAACCTGGCGGGACGGCTGCGCGACACCGCTGGCCTGGCGAGATACGCCTGGCTGGCCGGCGGTGCCTTCGCGATGGGTGCGGGCATCTGGGCGATGCATTTCATCGGTATGCTGGCGATGCACACGGCGATGCCGATGCGCTATGACCTGACGATAACGCTATGGTCGCTGCTGGCCTCGATACTCACCTCGGCCCTAGCCCTGGCATTGGTGCGCAAGGCGCAACTGAGCGTCGTACGCCTGCTGTTCGGCGGCGCGGTCATGGGGCTCGGCATCTGCCTGATGCACTATCTGGGCATGCAGGCGATGCAACTCGAACAGCCGATCAGCTATCGAATGGACCTGCTGCTGCTGTCGATCGTCGTGGCGATCGTCGCGGCGAGCGGCGCGCTGTGGCTGTTCTTCCGGCTCAACCCACACGGCACGAACAAACGCACCACCTTGCCGGTGCGCTGTCTGGCGGCGTTGGTCATGGCCGTCGCGATAACCGGCATGCATTACATCGGCATGGCGGCCGCGGACGTCGCGATGGTACCGGCGCCGTCGAGCGAGCCGGCATTTTCGTCGGTCGCGTTTTCCGTGGCGATCGCGACCGTCGTAGCGTCGATTCTGCTGCTGGCGTTGCTGATGGCGATCTACGATGGCCACTTGGCGACGAAGAACGCGTTGTTGGCCGCGTCCCTTAAGGAAGCCAACCACGAGCTGCAGTCGTTGGTGACGCTGGACGTGTTGACCCGGCTACCCAACCGGTTGTTTCTGGAGCAGCGCCTGCAGGAGGTGCTCGGGCGTTCGGAGCGCAATCAGCAGCCATTCTCCGTGTTGTTCGTCAATCTCGACCGCTTCAAGACGGTCAACGACTCGCTGGGTCATCATATCGGCGACACGCTGATCAAGCGCGCGGCGCAGCGGCTTGCCGATGCGGTGCGCAATCAGGATGCTGCGGCCCGGGTGGGAGGCGACGAATTCATGATCGTGACCGGCGAGGGCACCTGCCGGCGGGGCAGCGAGACGCTGGCGCAACGCATCGTCAGTTCGCTGGGCGAACCCTTCCAGCTCGGCGAGCAGATCGTGTGTATTTCGTGCAGCGTCGGCATCAGTTGCTACCCGGGGCATGGCGACACGCCTCACGAACTGATGACCCATGCCGATGCTGCCATGCATCACGCCAAGAGCCTGGGACGCAACAATTACCAATGCTACGAGCCGGGGTTGAGCTCCGTCGCCGAGCGTCGCAACCACCTCGAACGTCGTCTGCGTCTGGCGCTCGTCAACGACAGCCTGAGCCTCGCCTACCAGCCCAAGGTCGATGTGCTCAGCGGTGAGGTCACCGGGGTAGAGGCGCTGCTGCGCTGGAACGACGAGGAACTGGGTCAGGTGACGCCGGACGAGATCATCCCCGTCGCCGAGGAGACCGGCTTGATCCTGCCGGTGGGTGAGTGGGTGCTGCGCACCGCCTGCCAGCAGGTGCAGCGCTGGCATGCCAAGGGCATGGCGATGCTGCCGGTGGCCGTCAACCTGTCGGCCATTCAACTCAACAACCAGCATTTCGTCGGCATGGTCGAGAAAATTCTGCTCGAGACGCAACTGCCTGCGGGCTATCTCGAGTTCGAGCTCACCGAGAGCGCGATCATGCAGAATCCCGACAATGCATTGCGCATCCTGCTGCGCTTGCGCAAGTTGGGCGTGATGTTGTCGATCGACGACTTCGGTACCGGCTATTCGAACCTTTCGCAGCTCAAGCGGTTCCCGATCAACCGCTTGAAGATCGACCGTTCGTTCACCGCGGGCGTGACCAGCGACCCGCAGGATGCCGCCATCGTCAAGGCGGTCAGCATGCTGGCGCACTCGCTCGATCTGGACATCGTGGCCGAGGGCGTCGAGACGGACGAACAGTTGGCCTTCATCCGTGAACTCAAGGGGCACCAGTACCAGGGCTACCTGTGCAGCAAGGCGCTACCGGCGACGCAACTGGAGCGCTTCCTGCAGGCACGCGTGGCACTGCCCGCCTGAGACGGCGGCGACCCCGCATTGCGCCAGGGCCTGGCGCAATGCGGGGCGAGAGCGCCGGCCACGACCCTGGCTACCACAAGGCCGGTCATGCGCGCTATGCTGCGCCCCGGCCGAGTGCCGTGGCGTGGCGTGGCGACTCGCACGCTGGCGCCAAGCCGTCTCCGGTACTCCAACACCTTGTGGCCCCGACCGGCCCCGCCTCAGGAGGCTTCATGCTGGAAATCTCCCGCCAGGTCAGCCTGGCCGACAGTGAATTCGAGGTTCAAGCCGTGCGCGCCCAGGGCGCGGGTGGCCAGAATGTCAACAAGGTCGCTTCGGCGGTGCACTTACGCTTCGACATCCGGGCCTCGTCGCTGCCCGACCTCTACAAGGAACGCTTGTTGGCGCTGGCCGATCAACGCGTCACCCAGCAGGGCGTGATCGTGATCAAGGCGCAGCGCTACCGGACCCAGGAACAAAACCGTGAGGATGCCCGGGCGCGGCTGCGCGAGCTCATTCGTAGCGTGGCGCGCGAGCAGCGCAAAAGAGTACCCACCCGCCCCAGCAAGGCGGCCAAACGCCGGCGCATGGACGCCAAGACGCGCAAGGGCAAGCACAAGGCGCTGCGCGGCAAGGTCAAGGGCGAGTGAATGATCGTTGCTTACTAGGCGATGTTGAATTTTCGGTCTACTCAATTAGTGAATTCGTCTTGCTCATCGGGCCGTTCATGGCCATGGTAAATCGGTACGCAGCCGAACATAGGAGATGATTCATGGCCGAAACACCGTCGGAGCAGCCCCAGAATACGCCTCAGAGCCCTTTCAAGGATAACCGGGTACGCATCGTGGTGGTGGTCGCGGTCATCGCGGTGATCGTGGCTATCTTCGTGGCATCCAACGCCAGCTCGCAGAAGGAGGAGTGGCAGGCCCAGCGAGAGTCGATGCAGGCGCAGATCGCCCAGTTGCAGAACGAGCGGCAATCGCTGCAACAGCGCAACGCCGATTTCGAGGAGGCCTATTCCAGCGTCGAGGCGGCCCAGCAAGAACAGCAGTCGCTCGAGAAACAGAACAGTCAGTCGCAGGAGCAGCTCAGTCAGTTGCAATCGCAGATCAAGGACGTGCAGGCCCAGCTCGAGGAGCAACAGACTCAGCTGGCACAGCGCACCCAGCAGCTGAATGCCCTGCAGGATCAGGTCGGTCAGGCCCAGACCAAGCTCGAGGATCTCAACGGCCAGGCCCAGCAGGCCGAGGAGCGGCTCGACAGCGCCCAGTCCGAGCTGCAGCAGGCGCAGCAGGAAGTCGCGGATGCCGAAGGCCGTCACGCCGAGCTCGAGGAAAAGGTCAAGGCGCAGCAGTCACGGCTCGAGGAGTTGGGCGAGCAGGTCGATACGCGGCAATCGGAACTCGCCGATATCCAGGGCGAGACGGCCACCGCCAAGGAAAACCTCGAGCAGGCCAAGCAATCGCTGGCCGAAGCGCAGCAGCGCGAACAGTCGATAAGCGCTCAGGTCGAGTCCGCGGAGCAGCGTCTAGGCGAGCTGCAAGCGCAGATTCAGACGCGCATCCAGCGTCTGGGCAGCCTCCAGGCCCACATCGCCAACGTCCAGCAGGAGCTTTCCAGCATCGCCGCGATGCAGAAGACGCTGAACGAACTCTCCCAGCGCATCGGTTCCGCTACGTCAGCCGAGGGCGAGGCGTCCTCATCAGGCGCGCAGGACGCTTCGGGCCAACCGCAGAGCGGCTCCGGCTCCGGGCAGACCGATGGCGGCCAGCAAAGCAATGGCGGCCAGAGCGGCGATTCGCAAGGCTCGCAAGGCCAGGCTCAGCCCTCCGACCAAGGGGGCCCGCAGCAGGGCGATCAGCCACAGGGCGGTTCCGGGAGCCAGAGCGAACAGGGTGAGGAAGCATCCACGCAACCCTGATCATGCCTCACGCCGCTGATCTCATTTCGCCCGGCCAATGGCCGGGCGTTCTCGTCGATGCCTGCCGAAGCGCAAGCTAGACGCCGAACGGATAGGTCTCGGGGATGAGTTCCGGACGCCATAGTTCGCTTTGTTCGAAGGGCTCGACGGCACTGCTGGTGTCGACGTGGAAGACGGCATCGAACTGGCGCGGTAGCGAGGCCTGGAAGTAATGACTATGGCGTTCGCTTTCGGGGCGATAGATCACGCCGATCGCGCGTTCGAGCCGCAACTCCTGAAGGGGTGCTACCCGTTCGCTATCGAGCGGCAAGTAGAAGCGTTCCAGACCGCTGTCGTGGAACAGTCGCTCGTAACTGCCTTCCAGCGAGGGACGCACCCAGCGCTGCTCGACGGGTTCGTTCCAGTCGTAGGCGGCTGAGACGTGGCCGGTGTGCGTCGTGAAACCGACCAGTAACGCCGCATCGTTGCCGAAGCGTTCGCGAACCAGCTGGCCGATGTTGTGCTGATGCCGGTGCCAGCCCATTTCGGCCCCGCGTGCGTCGCCGAGATGCGAGTTGTGTGCCGACCTGCTTGATCAGCCGGTCGTAGTCGCCGGGCTGGCCTTCCAGGCGCGAAGCCAGCGCTTGCACGCAATCCAGGGGCGTCATGATGGGTCACCTCCTGCTCTCCTGATGCCGATACGTTGACTGTAGCCAAGCCGTGCCCGAGGCGCATGGGCAGCGCAGCGGCCGATTGGGAGCGAGAAGGGCGGCAGCGTGTACTAGGCTGGTTGCAAAGTCATCGCGCCAATGGGCAGGGAGATAGCCACCATGCAACACGACGAATATCGTCACCACCTCGCGCCGCTGGCCGGCAGCGAGTGTGCCTTCGAGGAAGCGGAGCTACAGCGGCGGCAGGACGCCGTCGTCAAGGCGATGAGGGGCGCCGACATCGATGCGCTGCTGCTGACCGCGCCGGCCGACATCTTCTACCTGACCGGTTACAGCACCTTCGAGGTTTCGGTCCATTCGGCGCTGGTGGTGACCGCCGATCATTTGATGCTGCAGGTGCCCTCGATCGAAGTGGGGCCGGCGGTGACCTGCACCCGCATCGAGGATATTCGCAGCTACCGCTGGGAGGGCCTCGCCGAGGTGCTCGATCCATTGACCGAGGTGCTGGGCGAGGTGGGCGAACACATCGGCATCGATCCATGGCATGGCTCGATGCGCCAGGGCGTGCTCGATGCGCTGCGCCAGCGGCTGCCGAATCATGAGTTCGTCGATGCCTCGTCGCTCCTGCACGGCATCAGAATCGTCAAATCGTCGGCCGAGATCGAGTGCCTGACCGAGAGCGCGCGGGTCACCGGGCTGGGCATCGCGGCGGCGGCCGACGCGGTACGTGCCGGTGCCACCGATAGCGAGGTCGCCGCGGTAGGCGCGCAGGCCCTGCATCAGGCGGGCAGCGAATTCATGAGCATGCAGCCGATCGTGGTGGCCGGCGCGCGCAGTAGCGTCGGTCATCTCAATCATCGCCGCCGGACGATCGCCGCCGACGAGTCGGTGTTCCTCGAATTCGGCTCGGCCTGGAATCGCTACACCGCGCCGATGATGCGCACCGTGGTCGCCGGTCGGCCATCGTCGCGGATGGTCGAGGTGTTCGATAACTGCCGGCGTATCTACGATGCGCTGCTGTCCGCGATGCGCCCCGGCGTCAGCTTCGACAGTGCGGCCCGCGACGCCGAGGCGGCCTTCGATGCGCTGGCCGGGCGGGCCTATTTCTCCGGGGTGTTCGGTTACGCGGTGGGCGCCCAGTTCCCGCCGTCCTGGGTCGAGGGCTCGGGGTTCATCGCCCGCGGCCAGAGCCGCTGCTTCGAGGAAGACATGGTCTTCCACCTGCCGCTGTGCCTGCGCCTGCCCGGCGAGTGGGGTATCGGTTGCAGCGACACGGTGCGGGTCACCGCCGATGGCGGCGTGCCGTTGACCGCCAACCCGTGGTCGCTGACCGTCCGCTAGATGGTCGGTATTGGGCGCGTCGCACGCTTGGTTATCACCGCTCGGCGCGCGTTATACTGCGGGCAAGCTGGACGCCGGCCGAACCCGGTGTCGAGACATTAAAGGAAAGGAGTCAGCCGTGATCGAGGGTGTGAAGCATATCGTGGCCGTTGCGTCGGGCAAGGGCGGAGTCGGCAAATCCACCGTGACCGCCAACCTGGCCCTGGCGATGGCCGCCGAAGGCTACCGGGTAGGCCTGCTGGATGCCGACATCTATGGCCCCAGCCAGGCGCAGATGCTGGGCATCCCTGAGGGCACGCGTCCCGAGGTGGTCAGTGAAAACAGCTTCAAGCCGATCATCGCCCATGGCCTGCAGGCGATGTCGATGGCGCTGATGGTCGATGTTAACGAGCCCATGGTGTGGCGCGGCCCGATGGTTACCGGGGCCTTCCAGCAGCTGCTCAACCAGACGCTGTGGGACGACCTGGATTATCTGTTCATCGACATGCCGCCGGGTACCGGCGACATTCAATTGACGCTGGCGCAGAAGGTGCCGGTTTCCGGCGCAGTGATCGTCACCACACCCCAGGACATCGCGCTGCTCGATGCGCGTAAGGGCATCGAGATGTTCCGCAAGGTCAATGTACCGGTGCTGGGCGTGGTCGAGAACATGAGCCTGCATATCTGCTCCAATTGCGGGCACAGCGAGCCGATCTTCGGTGCCGGTGGCGGCGAGCGGATCGCCGAGCAGTACGACACTCGCCTGCTGGGGCAATTGCCGCTGCAACTGTCGATTCGCGAGCAGGCCGACGGCGGCCGGCCCAGCGTGGTCGCCGAGCCCGATGGCGGGATCGCCGCGACGTTCCGTGAAGTGGCGCGGGCCGTGGCCGAAGGCGTCGAGGGCCAGAGCGAGGAGGGGCCGAGCATTTCATTCGGCGAATGACGCGCTGTCGAAAGCGACGCGCTTTTGAAACGCTGCGGGGGCCGTTATGATGACGGCCCCTTTTTATCGATCCCGAACATGATCGCGTTTCGATCCCGATCACGATCGCGTTTCGACCCCAACCATGATCGCGTTTGGATTCATTTTACGATCGCGTGAACCCGAGGACGCCCGATGAGCATCAAATCCGATAACTGGATTCGCCGCATGGCCGAGCAGCAAGGCATGATCGAGCCATTCGAGTTCGATCAGGTCCGTCACGTCGACGGGCAGCGGGTGATCTCCTACGGCACGTCCAGCTACGGTTACGATGTGCGTTGCGCCGACGAGTTCAAGGTGTTCACCAACATCCATTCGGCGGTGGTCGATCCCAAGAGCTTCGACGAGAAGAGCTTCGTCGACGTCAAGGGCGATGCCTGCGTGATCCCACCCAACTCCTTCGCGCTGGCGCGCACCGTCGAGTACTTCCGCATCCCGCGCAGCGTGCTGACCATCTGCCTGGGCAAGTCGACCTATGCGCGCTGCGGAATCATCGTCAACGTCACCCCGCTGGAACCGGAATGGGAAGGTCACGTGACCCTGGAGTTCTCCAACACCACCAACCTGCCGGCGCGCATCTACGCCAACGAGGGGGTGGCGCAGATGCTGTTCCTGGAATCCGACGAGGAGTGCGCGATCTCCTACAAGGACCGCGGCGGCAAGTACATGGGCCAGCGCGGCGTGACCCTGCCGCGGACCTGAGGCGGGCAAGTACCGGAGGCGCGCCGCTGCATTCACGGCCGAGCCAGTAGGGCTCGGCCGTGTCGTTTCAGCTTGATGAACGCTACGCTCGTACGCCAAAGCAGGTTAGCGTCGACTACGCTGGGAAGACATGGCTCGGTTGGTCGGATGCCATGTCCCTGTCGATCCTGCGAGGCGCTGAGTCATGGCCAACTCTTCCGCAACCCATCGGCCCGTTATCGGGGCAACCCATCGTATGCGCTATTGGCCGGTCATCCTGACCGCCTGGCTGTTTTCGACGGGGGCCGCCGGGTATTCCGGGCTGGTCGTGTTCGGCGATAGTCTCAGTGATTCGGGGCAGTTTCCCGATCCGGAGCGCCTCGCTCAGGGGGAGCTCGGCAGCCTGCGCTTTACCAACCGGGTGGGGCCCGAGTATCGGGCGCCTGCGCCTTACGGAGAAGTCAGCACCCAGCGCCTGGCCGATGCCCTGGGGTTGGCACCGTTGCTGCCTTCCACCTCGGTCATTCGCGACCAGTTGGGGTTGCCGGACGGCACCAATTACGCCACGGGCGGCTATACCACCGCCGATATCGTCGCTTCCATCACCCAGCCGGACGGCTCCGTCGTCAGCCAGTCGGGGCTGACGCTGCGTACCCGCGACGGTTACCTGGTGACCACGGGTGGCAGTGCCGCCCCCGAGGCGCTGTATTACGTCAATGGCGGCGGCAACGATTTTCTCGATGGCCTGGTTACCCAGACGGCCGATGCCATCGACAGTGCCGACACGCTGGCCCGGGGCATCGATGCCTTGGTCGCGGCCGGCGCCCGAACCATCGTGGTCTCGAATCTGCCGGACGTGGGGCAATCGCCGGCCGGGTTGGTCTCGGGCCAGCGCGAAGCGTTCTCGTCACTGGTCCAGGTTTACAACCAAGCCTTGGGCGAGCACCTGGCCCGCTACGATGGAAAGCTCGACATCATTCGGCTGGATGTTCCCGGTCTGTTCGCCGACGTGACGAGCTCGCCTGCCGAGTTCGGGCTGGCGACGGATATCCCCTTGGCCAATGTCTGCTTCAGCGATCCCCTTTGCGATACCTCTGCCTATGGCCTGGCGTCGGGCAATCCGGATCCGTCTCGCCTGCTGTTCTACGACACGGTGCACCCGACCACGGCGGGCCAGCAAATACTCGCCGATTATGCCTATGCGCTGATCAGGGCACCGCAGCTACTATCCCTGAGTGGCGAGTTGGCCGTGGGATCGCTGGCGGCACAACAGCAGGCCATCGCCAGCGAATTGCGCCCGGGTATGCAGGGGCGGGGCTTACGGCTGTTCGTGCAGGGCGATCATCAGGGAGGTGCATCGCGAGGTTTCGTCGCTGAGCCACAACTCGACGCCTCGCACAGCGCGGCGAGTGTCGGGGCAGTAATGCCGCTCGCTCGGGGCTGGGTGGGCGTGGCTGCCGCCCAGCGCGAGGCCTCACTCGACCATCCCATGGATAGCGAGCTCGACGGTCAGGCCTTCAGCCTGTTCGCGCGACAGCAGTTCGGGCGGGTCGGGGTGCAGGCGATCGCCAGCCGGGGCGATTTCGATCTCGATCTGCAGCGCCGAATTGCGCTGGGGTCGGCGGTTCGCGTGCTCGATGGAACCACCCAGGCGGATGGTTGGGCCGGCGATCTGCGCCTCGATTATCGACTGACGGCCAGCGACTCACCCTGGTACACCGCACCGTTCATCGGCTATCGGCATGTCGAGGTCGAGATCGAGGGCTATCGCGAGCAGGGCTCGGCTGCCAATGCCTTGATCGTCTCCGAGCAATCGGTGACCGAACGCCAAGCGGAAGCCGGCTTTCTGGTGGACCGAGCCCCGGCGGGCGGTCTTGGGTTCTTTGCGGAACTGGCCGGAGGGCGCTATCTCGACGGGACCCGTGAAGGCGCCGAGGTCAGACTGGCATCGCTGCCGACCAATCGCTGGTCGGGCGAGGAGCGTGAGCGCGAGGATCAGGGTTACCTTCGTCTCGATGCGGGGCTGCGCATGCGGCTAGGGGATTTCACCGTTCAGGCGGGGGGCGGCGTGCAAGGCTGGAGCGAGGCGGCAACGCATGTGCAATTGAGTGCGGGCTTCTCGTTCTGAGTATCAATGGCCGGGAAGCCATGGCCCGCTGACAATTGCGATATGTAGACTCCAGAAAGTCATCTGTGACTATCCTGACTCAGTCATCGAGCTCTTCGTCCAGCTCTTCAGCTGCATCCTCATGCGACAGCCGCATGCCATGCGGCGGTAGTGCCGCGCCGTCGAGCAGCGGGCCTTCGGCGCCGAGCTGCAGCCGGCCCTCGAGAAACCAGCGCACGGCGATCGGGTAGATCAGATGCTCGCGGGCGTGGATGCGCTCGACCACCTGCTCCTCGCTGTCGCCGGGGCGCACCTTGAGGGCGGCCTGCATCACCACCGGTCCGCCGTCGAGGTCCTCGGTGACGAAATGCACGCTGACGCCGTGCTCCTCGACGCCGTCGGCGAGCGCCCGTGCATGGGTGTCCAGGCCAGGGTAGGCAGGCAACAGCGAGGGATGGATGTTCAGCAGGCGGCCGTAGTAGCGCTGCACGAAGCGCGGCGTGAGGATGCGCATGAAGCCGGCCAGCACCACCAGGTCGGGCTGGTGGCGCTCGATCACCTTGATCAGCGCGCCGTCGAAGGCCTCGCGGCTGTCGTACTCGCGGTGCGGCAGGGCGACCGCTTCGATGCCCGCGTCATGGGCGCGCTTGAGGCCATACGCATCGGCCTTGTTGGAGATCACCGCGACGATCTCGCCGCCCAGCTCGTCGTACGACTGGGCGTCGATCAGCGCCTGCAGGTTGCTGCCGTTGCCGGAAATCAGCACCACCACGCGGCGGGGCTCGGCGGCCTCGGCGGTGAAATCGTTGAGCGTGTCGCTGCTCGCGTCGTCCTGGCTCATGCCTCGAGATTCTCCATGCGGACCTGTTCCTCGTCGCCCTGGCGAGCCTCGATGGCGCCCAGCCGAACGACGGTCTCGCCGACGTCGGACAGATGCTGCGCGGCGGCATCGGCCTGGTCGGCGGGTACCACCACCACCATGCCGATGCCGCAATTGAGTACGCGATACATCTCGCGCTCGGCGACGTTGCCCTGACGCTGCAGCCAGTCGAAGACCGCCGGGCGCTGCCAGGCGCCGGCGTCGACGCGCGCGGTGAGATGCGTGGGCAGCACGCGGGGCAGGTTCTCGAGCAGGCCGCCGCCGGTGATGTGCGACAGCGCGTGCACGGCGAGGCCGCTATCCCTGATCAGCGAGAGCAGCGGCTTGACGTAGATGCGCGTCGGCGCGAGCAGGGCGTCGCCGAGGCTGCGGCCGTCGATGTCTGTCGCCAGGTCGGCAGCGCTGACCTCGAGGATCTTGCGGATCAGCGAATAGCCGTTGGAGTGCGGACCCGACGAGGCCAGGCCGAGCAGCACGTCGCCCTCGGCGACCCGGCTACCGTCGAGGATCTCGGACTTCTCGACCACGCCCACGCAAAAGCCCGCCAGGTCGTAGTCGCTGCCTTCGTACATGCCGGGCATCTCGGCGGTCTCGCCGCCCACCAGTGCGCAACCGGCCTGCAGGCAGCCTTCGCCGATGCCGGTGACCACGTCGGCGGCGATATCCACATCGAGCTTGCCCGTGGCATAGTAGTCGAGGAATTGCAGCGGTTCGGCGCCGGCGACGACGAGGTCGTTGACGCACATCGCCACCAGGTCGATACCGATGGTGTCGTGACGGCCCAGCTCCATCGCCAGACGCAGTTTGGTGCCCACGCCATCGGTGCCGGTGACCAGGACCGGTTGACGATAGCCGGCCGGCAATTCGCACAGCGCGCCGAAGCCACCCAGCCCGCCCAGCACTTCGGGGCGATGCGTCCGCTTGGCGACGCCCTTGATGCGGTCGACCAGCGCGTTGCCGGCGTCGATGTCCACCCCGGCGTCCTTGTAGCTCAGCGAAGGGGGCGTAGGTTTGTCGGAGGCGCTGCGGGTCATGGCGTGTCCTGTCTTAGAGAGCCTGGCGTAATAGCCTGTCGAGAATGACCTAGAGGAGAAAGCGCGCGCATTGTAGCATCGCGCCTGCCGCGGTGCATCGGCGTGCCGACGCGCATGATGGAGTGATACGCATGACACGATTGCAAGTCTGGACGCTGCTGGGCGTGGCCGCCATGGTCTGGCTGCTGGTATTGCTCGAGCCGATCCTGATGCCGTTCTTCGTCAGCATGATCCTGGCCTACCTGGGCGATCCGCTGACCGACTGGCTGGAAGCCAAGGGCCTGTCGCGGCGCCTGGCGGTGAGCGTGGTGTTCCTGGTGCTGTCGCTTTTCCTGATAGTCGCCTTCGTGATCCTCATCCCGCTGATGGGTCGCCAGCTGGGGCAGTTGATCGAGGCCCTGCCGGACATGTTCAACTGGGTGCAGGCCACGGTCCTTCCCTGGGTGCGCGAGGTCTCGGGGCTCGACTTCAGCACCGATTTCGACCAGCTGCGCCAGGGCCTGATGGCCAACTGGAAGGAGACCAGCACCTTCGCCGCGGGCATCCTCGCCCAGGTATCGCGTTCGGGGTTGGCACTGGCGATCTGGATCGGCAATCTGGCGTTGATTCCGGTCGTGACCTTCTATCTGCTGCTCGACTGGGATCGCCTCAAGCGGCGCGTCCGCGACCTGCTGCCGCGCCGCTACGAGCCGACGGTGACACGCCTGGCAATGCAGTGCGACGAGGTGCTGTCGGCCTTCCTGCGCGGTCAATTGCTGGTGATGCTGAGTCTGGGCATCGTCTATGCCGTGGGGCTGACGCTGCTGGGCATCCAGTTCGGCGTGCTGATCGGCCTCGTGGCGGGTCTGGCGAGCATCGTCCCCTATCTGGGCGTAATCGTCGGCCTGGCGATCGCCGCGATCGTGGCCTTCTTCCAGTATGGCGACGTGGTGCATCTACTTGGTGTGGCGGCGGTCTTCGGCATCGGCCAGATGCTCGAGGGTATGCTGCTGCAGCCGCTGTTGCTGGGCGACAAGATCGGGCTGCATCCGGTTGCGGTGATATTCGCCGTGCTTGCCGGCGGCCAGCTGTTCGGCTTCACCGGCATCCTGCTGGCGTTGCCGGTGGCGGCGATGGTCATGGTATTATTGCGTTACCTGTATGAACGCTATAAAAACAGCCACTTGTATGAGGCCGAGGGCCCGCCCCGCGGCAACGAGGATAGCCAATGAGCACCGGGCCGACGCAGCTGCCGTTGGGCGTAGGGCTACGCGACGACGCAACCTTCGGCAACTTTCTGCCGGGCGACAATGCCGCCCTGGTGGCCAAGTTGCGTGCCCAGCTCGACGACGACGGCGAGGCCTTCATCTACCTATGGGGCGCGCCTGGATCGGGGCGCAGCCATCTGTTGCAGGCCGCCTGTCACGAGGCCAGCGCACGTGACCGGCGGGCGCTGTATCTGCCGCTCGACGACTTGGGCCATTTCCCCCCGCACATGCTCGAAGAGATCGAACGCCTCGACCTGGTGGTGATCGACGATCTCGACGCGGTGGTCGGGCGCAAGCGCTGGGAAGAGGGCCTCTTCCATGGCTTCAATCGCCTGCGCGATGCCGGCAAGCGGCTGGTGATCGCCGCCTCGGCGGCGCCCCGGCAGCTCGATATCCAACTGCCCGATCTGGCTTCCCGGTTGAGCTGGGGCATGACCTTCCATCTGCAGCGGCTCGACGACGTGCAGCGCTTCGAGGCCTTGCAACTGCGCGCACGCAGTCGCGGAATGCAGCTTCCCGATGAGGTTGCGCGCTACATCCTGCACCGTGGGCCACGCCAGCTCAACGAGCTGTTCGCGACCCTCGAGCGGCTCGATCGCGCCTCGCTCACCGCCCAACGCAAGCTGACCATCCCCTTCGTGAAGCAATCGCTGGGCTGGTAATTCAAGCTCTGCCTGAAACTGGCTGTGCTCGCTCATACGGCGTTAAATATTATCTCAAAAGACTCATTTACAGCTGTAAGCTCCGATTTTTCGGCAATATTTGCCTTGTCTGGCCTTTGCTCGCCGAGCTTCAGGTACGAGCTTGCTCGCCGTTCAGCGTGGCGATGAGCTTGCGCGACCCGCCGTGATCGCGGTGCTCGCCCAGCCAGATACCTTGCCAGGTACCCAGTGCCAGCCGCCCCTTGTGGACCGCGATCGTCAGCTGCGTGCCGAACAGGCTGGCGCCGATGTGCGCGGGCATGTCGTCGGGACCCTCGGCGGTATGGCGAAAATAGGGCAGGTCGCCGGGGGCGAGATCGCGCAGGAAGGCATCCATGTCGTGGCGCACGTCGGGGTCGGCGTTCTCGTTGAGGGTCAGCGACGCCGAGGTATGCAGCAACTGCAGATGCAGCAGCCCGACAGTGCACTCGCCGAGACGCGGCAGGGCGTCGACGACGTCGTCGGTGATTAGGTGAAAGCCGCGAGGCCGCGGCTCGAGGGTGATCCGTTGCTGGTCCCACATGGACATCTCCTTGTCTTGGACAGCCGGGGCCGATAAACCGACTCAGGGAGGCACCTCGGCGCGCAGGGTCCGGTGACTCGACAGTATCAGACCCGACACGACCGTCATCAACCATCTCGGCATCGTCGTCTCCATGGGGCCCGGCCCGCTATTCTGCGATCGCGCGCCGCATCGCGGCGACCATGTCCGCGAGCCGACCGGTGCCCCGGATGTCCGGCGTGCGGGTGGCCGGATCGGCGAGGGCGGCATGAATGCCGGTCGCCATCAACTCGGCGGCTTCGCGTGCCGGGGCGATGTCGTGGCGCTGCCCCAGCCACTCGAGCAGCATGCGGGTGGACTCGATCATTGCGTAGGGGTTGGCCAGGCCGGTACCGGCGATGTCCGGCGCCGAACCGTGGGTCGCTTGCGCCATGGCGATGTTGCCGCGGCCGATGCATAGTCCTGGCGCCATGCCCAGCCCGCCGACCAGCCCAGCCGCTTCGTCGGTGAGGATGTCGCCGAACATGTTGGTGGTCACCACCACATCGTACTGTTGGGGATGACGGATCAGCCGCATGGCGAAAGTATCGACGATCGCCTCGTCGACCTCGACGTCCGGAAAGGCCTCGGCGGCCCGGTAGCACTCCTCGACGAACATGCCGCATCCCAGCTTGAACACGGTGTTCTTGTGCACGATGGTCAGCTTCTTGCGTCGCGACCGGGCGAGCGCCAGGGCGGCTTCGGCGACCTTGCGGCTGCCCTCGCGAGTGATCACGCGCACCGAGATCGTGGTGTCGTGGGTTGGGCGGAACTCGCCCGAGCCGGCGACGACGTTGCGATCGGGCTGAAAGCCTTCGTTGTTTTCGCGCACGATGATCAGGTCGATATCGTCGTAGATGCAGCCGATATCGGGAAAGGAGCGGGTCGGGCGCACATTGGCGAACAGATCGAAGGTCTTGCGCAAGATCGGATGGGGATTGATCGCACCTTCGACTTTTGGATACTCGCGGTGCCCTATCGGCCCGAGGATGAAACCGTCGAGTCGCGCCAGCGTGTCGAGCGTGCCGTCAGGCATGGTGGTGCCGTACTCGTCCAGTGCCTTGCGGCCGATCGGCATGGGCCGCCAGTCGACGCGCAAGCCGCTACGCTCGGCAGCGGCCTGGGCCAGTTCGACGGCGGCAGGAACGATTTCGTGGCCGATATCGTCGCCGTTGAGCACGCCTAGAGTGAGGTGGGGGGTAGCCATAAGATCTCCCTGCATTGATGGGCGTTGTCGGATTCGAGACTGAATACTGGCCTATTGCCTGGAAGCGCCCGGCGCACAAGCTCGGGCCAGCGCCCCGACATCGTCCATGGCGGCGATTTGCCAGGCCGCCCGGATCAAGGCTTCACAGGCCTGTTCGCCGATCACGGCGGCGGCCTGGTCGCGGAACTTGGCCTCGATCTGGGCATCGCTCAATGGGCGCTCACGCGAGCCGATCGCCCGATCGATATGCTTCTCGATACGCCGGCCATCCTCGAGGGTGACGGCGATGGTGACCGAAGCCTCGTTACAGGCGGGGTCGGTGGTCACGTGGATGGTGCGACGCATATCGATGAGTGCGCGGTCGTTGACTGCCTCGTCGGTGAAGGCGGTGGGCGAGCCGTCGCCACGCAGCAGGGCGCTGGCAGCAGCATGAAAGACACTGAACTTGCCTTCGAGGCCGGTGCGGGGCTCGGTCTTGCCGGTGAGCTCGAGCACCAGCGGATGGGCGGTCAGTTCGACCTTGGCGATGCGGCCGACATCATCGCCCAACTCGTTTCTGAGCTGGATGCAGCCGTCGATCGTGGGATGGATGACGATCCCGCAGGCAAACGGTTTGTAGGAGTTCAGTGCGGCTTCCCAGTGAGTGCCCAGGCCGTCCAGGATCTCGCCATAGTCCTGCTTGTCGGACATGACGTTGGCGAAACCTCGCGGCGCCTCGATGGCACGTTCCGAGGAGTCGAAGCCCGCCTGGGCGAGAAAGGCGGCGAAGGCGCCGTTCTGGGCCGCCCGTCCGGGGTGGAAGCTCTTGCACATGGTGCCGAACATCTCGCGAAAGCCCGACGATTGCGTCGCGGCGATACCCAGTGCCCAGGTCGTTGCCTGGGCGTCGAGGCCGAGCAGGCGGCTCGTTGCGGCGGCTGCGCCGAACACCCCGGCGGTCCCGGTGATGTGCCAGCCACGGTCGTAATGGTCCGGATAGACCGCATTGCCAATGCGGCACTCCGTCTCGACGCCGATAATCAAGGCGTCGAGGAAGGCGGCTCCACTCACGGGGCGTGTCTCGGCAATTGCGAGCAGGGCGGACGCAACAGGACCGGCCGGATGGATGATCGTCTTCAAGTGGGTGTCGTCATAATCGAGGACATGCGAGCTGATGCCGTTGAGCAGAGCGGCATGCAGCGGATCGAGGCGCTCGCTACGACCCAGCACGCTGGATTCGGGGGAGCCGGAGAATGGCGCGACGGCGGCAAGGGCGCAATCGACCGTCTCGTGCGTGGCACCACCGATGGCGCAGCCCAGCCAGTTGACGAAAGTGCGTACAGCTTCGGTGCGAATCTCCTCGGGAATGTCATTCGACCGGCAGTCGACGATCCATTCCGCCAGGGCACGTGTGACATCGTTTCTCTGGGACATCGCTTATCTCCTAACTGAAATTGAAAACTGTAAACAATGTATTTCAATTGAAATTGGCTTGTGATTGCTGTGATAGCCCGGTTTGTCGGGCTACAATGGCTCTAACGTCAGATATTTATTTGACGACTGTTGACAGAATAAAGTGTCATTTCCGTCAACACCGTGGCGCGATGGGCCGCCATGGCACCCCAAACATGAGCCAAGGCTAATGACAATGGCCGACAAAGACATCGACTCCTCCGGTTTCCTGCGCGCTCAATCGCTGACCAGCATGGCGCAGCGTGAAATCGAACGCTTGGTCATCGAGGGACATTACTCGCCGGGCGAAAGAATCAACGAGAATGCCCTGGCCACGCGCCTCGGCATCAGTCGGGGGCCGGTGAGGGAGGCCTGCCGCGCCCTGGCGGCGCAGGGGCTCGTCCAGTTGATCCCCAACCGCGGCGTATTCATTCGGGTGATCACCGAAGAGGATGCAAAGTCCGTCTATGAGGTGCGTGCCGGTCTGTTCGGTTACTGCGGCATGCTGCTGGCGGCTCGTATCACCAAGCTTCAACTGGATCACCTGGAACTGCTGGTCGAGCAGATGGAGGCGGCAGCCAATGCCAACGACTTCGACCGGTACTACCCGGCGAACCTGACCTTTCACGACTTCCTGATTTCTTCCTCTGGCAACGAGCGATTGGTCAAGACCTATCACGATCTCGTTCGCCAATTGCATCTCTTCCGCACGCGCGGCCTGGTCTCGGGGGACGGCATGAAGGCTTCCAACCGGGAACATCGCGAGATCGTCGCAGGGCTCGCCTCGCGGGATGCCCAGCGTGCGTTCAACGCCATGCACGATCATGTGTTGGCCGGGCGAGACCGCGCCATGAGCGCGCTGGCCCGAGTTGGTTCGTAAGGCACGGCCGGCCGGCAATGGTGGTTGGGGCATGTCTCGCCTCCTGACGCATTCGAAGATCGTCCCGTGACGTTCGCCGGCCTGGGCCGGCGGTTCATTCCGGGTCATGGGGTCGTCGGGCGGCGCTTGTCGAGCAGACGCTTGATGACCGGCTTGAGGAACGGGCTGGACAGGCTCATGGCCGTCATGATGAAGAAAAGATTGCAGACCGGGCTGTCGAAGAAGCGCAGCCAGTCGCTGTTGAAGATGATCATCGACTGCGACCAGTTCTTCTCGATCAAGTCGCCGAGCACCAATCCCATCACGAAGGGCGCCGGCCCGAAGCCGTGGCGCAGGGCGAAGAAGCCCACCAGACCGGCGATCAGCATGACCCAGACGTCGAACATCTGCTGCTGATAGGCATAGGCCCCCACCACCGCGAAGCAGAATACCGACGGCCAGAGAAACGTCCGGGGGATCAGTGTGATCATGGAAAACACCTTGGCCCCCAAGAGGCCGACGAACAGAAAAGCGAAGTTGGCGATCAGCATGGCCGTGAAAATGGCATAGAGGATCTCCGGGTTCTCGCGCATGAGAAACGGGCCGGGGCGGAACCCGTGCATGATCAGAGCGGCGAGAATGACCGCGGTGGTACCGCTTCCGGGAATCCCCAGCGCTAGCGTCGGTACCATCGCGCCGCTGGTACCCGCATTGTTGGCGGCTTCCGGGCCCGCCACGCCTTCGATCGATCCTTTGCCGAACTCTTCGGGATGCTTCGACCAGCGTTTGGCCTCGTTGTAACCCATGATCGCGGCAACTGTCGTGCCCTCGGCGGGCAGGATGCCGATGATCGTACCAATACCCGTCGAGCGAAGAATGGTCGCCCAGATCTGTCGTAGATCTTTCCGGCTGGGCAGTCGCAATGCCACCGAGCGAATGCGTTCCATGACTTCATCGCCGGCCTGGGATTGCCTGAGCATTTCGGCGATGGCGAAGATGCCGATCAGTACGGGAACGAAATCGATGCCTTCGTAGAGCACCGAGGTACCGAAGGTGAAACGCTCAATTCCGGTAACCATATGGATGCCAACGGTACTCACCAGCACCCCGAAGAAGCCGGCGATCAAGTTGCGCAGTGAGGACTTGCCGCTGATCGAAGCCAGCATGGAGAGCCCGAACAGCGTCAGGGCGAAATACTCCTGGGGGCGAAAGCTAAGCGCGACCGATGCCAGCAGCGGCGCGGCTGCAATGAAGATGAAGAGACTCAGAATGCCGCCGCAGACGCTGGCGATAGCTGCCACACCCAGCGCGCGACCCGCCTCGCCGCGCTGGGCGAGAGGGTAGCCATCGAGTGCGGTGGCCACCGCCGGTGGCGCGCCGGGAGCATTGATCAGGATCGCCGTGATCGAGCCGCCAAAGGTCCCAGCGCAGTAAAGAGCCGCCATCATGGCGATCGCCACGACCGGCTCGAGCCCCAGTGTGAAGGGCAGAAGCAAGGCAACCGCCATGGTCGAGCTGAGACCGGGCAGGGCGCCGACGATCACCCCGAGCAGCACGGAAACGAGGATGAGGAGAATACTGGTTGGCGTCAGGATCAATTGGACGCCGGTCAAGACTGCATCGATGTTCAAGGGTGCTTTCCCCCGAGTCGAGTGATGAATTCAGCCGTTCTTCGCGCTTGTCGGCTCGTAGACCATGGTCAGCGAAAAATATGGCCGAGGATGCCCGGTAGGAACGTCACCTGCAGCCCGCTGGCGAATAACCAGAACAGCGCCGTTGGGAACAGCAGGGCATAGGGCACCAGGATCTTCCAGCGACGTTCGCCCCACAGCATGGGCAATGCCACAGCGGCGAGGACTAGACCGATATAGGTCCCCAACCAGGGCATGACGCCGACCACGGTCAAGAGCACCACGGCGGTGATGAAGACGATGGGTTTGGGACGTTCGCGTCGATCGCTGTCGATATCGATGCCCTGCTTGCGTTTTTGCAGGTGTTCGAAGGGCAATAACAGGGCCAGGGCGACGATCAGATAGAGCAGCAGCCTGGGAAATGTGCCGGGTTGAACGTTCTGCGCGAGCGAGGCAGGGACCTGGTCGAAGAGATAGGTTCGCCAGACCAGAAACGCGCAGATGGCCAGGACGATCAAGGCGACGACTCGATCCACCGGGTGAAGAAGCGAGGAGGCGGGGCGATGCCCCGCTTTCTCGCCAGCACGGCGTGCCGACGGATGTCTCATTTCAGGGTCCTCTGGATGACTCGCTTACTTTTCGGTTAGACCGAGTTTGCGCATGGTTTTAAGCGAGGTCTGATACTCCTCCTTGATCTGCTGGTCCCATACATCGCTGCCGGCGATGTTCTTTTCGGGATCCAGGCCGTTATTCTTGAGATAGTTCTGGAACCGCTCGCTCTTCATGGCGGTGAGAATCCAGTTCTCGATCTTGTCGACCATCTCCGGTGGCGTGTCGGCATGAACGTAGTAACCGCGGGTGGTGGAAACAGTAACATCGTCGCCCTTCTCGGCTGCGGTGGGTACGTCGGGGAGATCCTTGACGCGCTCACCAGCCAGGACTGCCAGCGCCCGGAGGTCGCCTTCCTTGATCTGATCCAGAGATTCGCTGACGTTGGCGATCGTCGCATCGACCGCGCCGGAGCGTAGCCCGGTGACCATGTCGCCGCCACCGCCGAACGGCACGACTCTGACCTTGGCGCCGGCAGCTTCGGCCCAGCGTTCGATACCGATGTGCTCGGTGCCGCCGACCTGCGCCACGCCCCAAGTGAGCGGTTCTTCCTGCGAAGCCTTGAGCAGTTCTTCGTAGTTCTTGTAGGGGCTGTCCTCGCGAACCACGATCACCGAAGGGTCGTCCATGGCCCGCGCCACGCCCTTGAGGTCATCGATCTCGAGCGGCGAGTTGCCGCGAGCGATGGTGTACAGGTGGGTCTGTGTCAAGGCCATGATGGTATGGCAGTCGGGCCCGCGTTTCTTGAAGTATTCGTGGGCGGCACGCGCGCCACCGCCCAGCTTGTAGACCACGGTGACATTCTCGTCGATCTCGGCCGCGGCAGCGTCCATCCACATGCGCATTGTGGTGTCGGTGCCGCCGCCAGCGGATGAGTGGGAAACGAGTTCGATCGTCTTGGTCGGCCACTGTTCGGGGTCGCAGGGGTTTTCCTGGGCCAGTGAACTGAGAGGCGCGACTAGGGCAGCGGCCATCAGGCCGGCCCGCAACAGGCGACCGTTCGGTGCGGATGCGGTAGTGAGCTTGGGGATCATGTAAGCCTTCCTTCCTTTTTATGGCGTCTTGTCATCGAAATGGGCTCGGATTCTCAAAGTTGTTGTTCTTCGACTCGTGCGGCACTTCTAGGGCGTCTTCGCCCTGCTTACGGGTATCAGTGTTCGTATCTAAACTGAAAACTGTCAACAAAAAAGCCGGTATTCTTCTTAGCCTTTGGTCGAATTGGTGCGCTTCATGTTGAGCGAAACCGCGCCCGGCTCCCTTTATAAACCTATTTAGTTAGATGAATTAATGAGCTTTTTAATGAGGGATGGCTCGTCCTTGGCAGCGATTGATCGCGTGCCGCTTCATGCGGGCGAACTCTCGATTTGACATAATCGTTAACAGTTTTCAATACTGAGGCGTGGCCGAACCCACAGCCTGCAAGGGTGAGCCATCTGACCGAATTCCATCCCATCGGTGAGAGGGCTTCGGTACGGCAGACGGATTTCCTCCCCGCCTCGGGTGTGATCAGTCGGAGAACGACAACAATGAAAATCAAGGACATCAGGGCGAGCTTGCACACCACCTCCATCGAAATTCCGCTGCTGAGCGGCAAGGTGGCCGGCTATGGTCGCGAAGAGCAGAAGCTGTTTGTCTTCTGCGAGGTGGAGACCGACGAAGGCATCGTCGGCTATGGCCTGACCGGGCATTTTCTCGCTCATGCCGTGGTCGTTGCCCTGGAGAAGCACTTTCTGCCCGTGGTCAGGGACATGGATCCTGGCGATGTCGAGGCCATTCATCAGCGCGTAGCCGCCAAGCTCAACCCGCGTGCGATGACCGGTACGGTCTCCATGGCGCTGTCCTGCCTGGACATCGCCCTCTGGGATATCCAGGGCAAGCAGGCGGGCCGCACGGTCGCCCGTTTGCTGGGCGGCTGCCGCGAACGGGTTCCCGCCTACGTCACCTTCGGCTTTCCCCAGTACGATCGCGACCAGTTGGCCGAGGCGGCCCGGTTGCATGTCGAAGGCGGCTTTCGGGCGCTCAAGACGGTCGTGGGGGTCGACAAGGGCGGCTGGCGCGAGGATGCCGCCCGGGTGAGGGCGATCCGCGAGGCGGTAGGCGACGACATCGACCTGATGATGGACGCCAATTATCTATTCAGTCCGGTGGAGGCCAAGCTGCTGTGCCGCGCCGTCGAGGAGTGCAACATTACCTGGTTCGAGGAACCGCTCTATCAGAACGATGCGCGGGCACTGGCCGATCTGCGCCAATCGACGCGAATCCCGCTCGCCGCCGGCCAGATGGAAGGCCACCGCTGGCGCCTGCGCGAGCTGGTCGAGCATCAGGCAATCGATATCCTTCAGCCCAACTGCACCTATTGCGGCGGCTATACCGAGGCGCGCAAGGCCGCGCACCTGGCTCAGACCTACAACCTGCCGATCGCCAATGGCGGCGGCTGGCCGCTGTTCAACATGCACACCATGGCGGGGCTGGCGAACGGTTGGCTGGTCGAATGGCACCTGGGCATGGTCTCGGTCGGCGAAACCATCTTCGTCGATCCTCCGCGTCCCGAGAACGGCATTCTCAGCATTCCCGATCGCCCGGGCCTGGGGCTCGAGGTCGACCGCGACGGCTTGAAGGATACCCGCGTCACGGAGTGAAGCAGCATTCGACAACCGCAGTGGCTGGGGAGATTCCTATGAAGATCGTCGAAATTCGCGATGCCGTCGTGCCGATCGCCTCCGACATCCGCAACGCCTTTATCGATTTCAGCAAGATGAACGCCAGTGTCGTCGCCGTGATCACCGATGTGATGCGCGACGGCAAGCCGGTGGTGGGCTACGGCTTCAATTCCAACGGGCGCTACGCTGCCAGCGGGTTGCTGCGAGAACGCTTCATGCCCCGTCTGCGCTCGGCCGAGCCCGAGTCGCTGATCAACGATGCCGGTGACAACCTGGATCCGGCGCGTATCTGGGCGCAGCTGATGGCTAACGAAAAACCTGGTGGCCATGGGGAGCGTTCCGTCGCTGTGGGCGTCATCGACATGGCCGTGTGGGATGCTGTCGCCAAGATCGCCGATGTTCCATTATACCGTTATCTTGCCAATGCCTATCGCGGCGGCGAGGCCGATGAACGGGTCTTCGTCTATGCCGCAGGCGGCTACTACTATCCGGGCAAGGCGCTTGTCCATCTACAACGAGAGATGCGCAGCTACCTCGAACGTGGCTACACCATGGTCAAGATGAAGATCGGTGGCGCCTCGCTCGACGAAGACCTGGCTCGCATCGAAGCGGCACTCGAGGTGGTCGGCGAAGGGCGGTGCCTGGCGGTCGATGCCAATGGCCGCTTCGACCTGAAGACCGCATTGCGCTATGCCGAGGCGCTCGAGCCCTATGGCTTGGCCTGGTACGAGGAGGCCGGTGACCCGCTTGACTACGCCCTGCAGGCGACGCTCGGCGAGACTTATGCCGGGCCGATGGCCACCGGCGAGAACCTGTTCTCCTGCCAGGACGCCCGCAACCTCATCCGCCATGGCGGGATGCGGGCGGACCGAGACGTCCTGCAGTTCGACTGTGCCTTGAGCTACGGTCTGGTGGAGTATCGGCGAACGCTGGCGATGCTCGCCCAGCATGGCTGGAGCGCGCGCCGGGTCATCCCGCATGGCGGTCACCAGATGTCTTTGAACATCGCCGCCGGTCTGGGCCTGGGCGGCAACGAATCGTATCCGGACGTCTTTCAACCCTTTGGCGGCTTCGCCGACGACACGCCGGTCGAAGACGGTTACGTCGCTTTGCTGCAGGTGCCCGGTATCGGCTTCGAGGCGAAGGCCGAGTTGCTGCGCACGATGCGCGAGGTCACCGAAACCTGAGCGAGACACGGCGTGCCGGCACTCGGCACTTCCTTTAAATCTCGACGCGCTGCCTTGCAGGCGTCTATCAGCGTGGCGTCAGACGACGACAAGGAGAGAGCATGGCCGATAAGCGGAAAGCCACCATCGAGAAGTTCACCCCCGACATCGACTCCCGGCGTGGCGAAGGCCTGACACGCGAGGTCGCTGCATTCATTCTGGGAACCGAGTACACCGACCTGCCCGACGATCTGCTCGCTATCGGCAAGAAATCCATCCTGGATGGTTTCGGGCTGGCCCTGTCGGGTTCGGTGGCGGAGTCCGGGCGGATCGTCCAGGCCTATCTCAAGCGCTTGGGCGGCGTTGGCCAGGCCAGTGTCATCGGCACCGACATGCGCGTTCCGGAGCGCTTCGCGGCGTTCGCCAACGGCGTGGGCATTCATGCCGACGACTTCGACGATACCCAGCTGGCGGTGGGGCCGGATCGCGTCTACGGTCTGCTGACCCATCCCACCGCACCGTGCCTGCCGGCCGCGCTGGCGGTCGCCGAGGTTCACGATCTGTCCGGGCGCGAGCTGATGCTGGCCTATCATCTCGGGGTGGAGGTCGAGACCAAGATCGCCGAGGCGATCTCGCCGCGCCATTATCAGCATGGCTTCCATGCCACGGCGACCTGCGGCACCTTCGCCGCTGCCGCCGCGGCCGGGCGTCTGCAGGGGCTCGATGAGCCGACGTTGCTGCGTGCGCTGGCCATAGCCGCCAGCCAATCGGCCGGCCTGCGCGAAAACTTCGGCACCATGACCAAGCCTTTCCACGCCGGCCGTTCGTCGGAATCGGGTGTCGTCGCGGTGGATTTCGCCCAGTCCGGGTGGAGCGCCACCGACAAGATTCTCGAGTCGCCGCGCGGCTTCTTCCAGGCTCACGGTGGCGGCTACCTGCTCGAGGCGATCTCCGGCAAGCTGGGCCGCCCCTGGACCTTCATCGAGCCCGGCGTCTCGATCAAGCCCAACCCCTCGGGATCGCTGACCCACCCGGGCATGACCCGCATGCTCGAGCTGATCCTCGAGCATGACATCAAGCCCGGCGATGTCGACCGGGTAAACGTGGGAACCAACCACAACATGCCCAATGCGCTGATTCACCATCGCCCGGTCAACGAGCTACAGGCCAAGTTCTCGATGGAGTTCTGCATGGCGATCCTGCTGCTCGAGCGGCGCGGCGGCTTGCCGGAGTTCACCGATGAAGTGGTCAATCGCAGCGACGTCCAGGAAATGCTCGGACGCGTTCACTTCGGCGTGCATCCCGAAGCGGAGGCTGCCGGCTACGACAAGATGACCACCATCATCGACATCCATCTCAAGGACGGGCAGACGATCTCGGGACGCGCCGATTTTGGCAAGGGCAGTCCCGCCAACCCGATGAGCTACGACGAGGTGGCCGACAAGTTCCGCGGCTGTGCCGAGTTCGCCGGCTGGGACGCGAGCAAGACAGAATCGCTGATCGAGACGGTGCGCCATCTCGAGGATCTAGCATCGGTCCGTGAATTGACGCGCTGGCTCAGCGCGTAACGCCCGGGTGCCGGCCAACGCCGGCACTCTCACCTTGTTTGGCAGGGAAACGCACGCCATGTCGAATCAATGGACGCCCGATCTGCGCGGCGAATGCGCCATCATCACCGGCGGAACGCGCAACATCGGGCTGGCAATAGCAGGTGCGCTGCATGCTTGCGGCGCCGGCGTCTGTCTCGTCGGCGCCTCGGATCATCAGGCGCTGGCCGATGCGCTTAAGGCGCTCGGTGGGGAGAGTGATCGGGTTACCGGTCTGCTCGCCTCGGTGGCCGAGGAAATATCGGTCGATGGCATCTTCACTCACGCCGAGAAACGGCTTGGCGCGGTTTCGATCCTCGTCAACGGCGCCGCGGAACGCCCCCACAGTCCATTCCTGTCGATCTCCCGGCAGGAATGGGACGCCGTTGTCGGGGTCATTCTCACGGGTGCGTTCTTGACTTCGCAGCGGCTATTCCGAAACCTGCCCGAGGCGCGTCAGGGGGCGATCGTCAATCTGGGCGGACTCAGCGCACATCGGCCGGCCGTCGAGCGTCCTCACGTCATCGCCGCCAAGGCCGGGCTGGTGGGGCTGACCCGGGCGCTGGCCGAGGAGGGGCTGGGACGGGTACGCGTCAATTGCGTGGTGCCCGGCGCGATCGATACCGCGCGCAAGCCCGGTCAGTCGGTACCGCATCAGGTCGAGAAAGGCCCATATCGAGCGCTGGGCACCAGCGAAACCGTGGCTCGGGCAGTGTTGCCGTTCGCCGATCCGCGGGAGAGCTATGTCACCGGGCAGACGCTGCACGTCAACGGCGGTCGGTTCATGCCGTGATGAGCAAGGGCCATGTTTTCACGGCGCTGGTCATTGCCGCTGCGGCAGCCACCGGTCATGCGGCGAACCTCGCTGGAATACCGCTGCCGTGGATCCTCGGCCCGATGCTGGTCAGCGCGGTTGCCGCGCTGAGCGGTCTGGGCGTTCCCGAATCGCTGACGGTGCGGCGTGGCGCCCAGGTCGTCGTGGGCACCTCGGTCGGCCACGGCTTTACCGCGGCTGTGCTGCTCTCGCTGGCCTGGCAGGTGCCGTGGATGGTGCTGTTCGCGCTCTGGTCGCTATGCATCGCGGCGGTCTGCTCGCTGCTGCTGGCACGCTGGGGCGGCCTGGATCGGCGCACCGCGTTGCTCGCCAACCTGCCCGGCGGGGTCGCCGAGATGGCCTTTCTGGGCGACGATAGCCAATCGCGCGGGGCGAGCACGGCGATTTCATTGATCCAGGCGATGCGCGTCACCTCGCTGGTGATTCTGTTGCCGTTGTTGCTGAGCCTGTTCCTCGACGGTTCGGGCGGTGCCGGCACGGCGGCGGGCGGTGCCGAGCTGGGCGCTGAAACGCTGTTGATCCTGGCGATCGGTTTCGCAGCCGGCTGGTGCATGAATCGCGTGGGGATTCAGAACGCCTTCATCGTCGGTGCGCTACTGGTCTCGGTCGTCGACACGCTGACCGGGGCGCTGGGCGGCAGGGTGCCGCAATGGCTATTCATCGTTGCCCAGATCGCCATCGGCCTGACCCTGGGGGCGCGTTTCAAGCGCGAAGAGATCGCCCGCCTGCCGCGAATCCTGGCTGTCGGGCTGGGCGTTTCGCTGATCACTTCCACGCTGATCATTCTCTCGGCCTGGTCGATCGCGAGCCCCCTGGATATCCCGTTGTCGATAATGACGCTGGCCGGCTCGCCGGGTGGTATCGCCGAGATGATGATCACGGCGACGTCGTTGGGGTTGGGCGTGGCCGAAGTGGTGGCGTTCCAGATGGTGCGGATCATCGTCGTCAACCTGTCGGCCTCGCCAGTGGCCCGTCTATGGCTGCGGGTGACCTCTTGAAGGGTCGGCACCGGCGTGGACCGGGCTGGGTGTTGCTCCTATGCTGTGGCTGAGTTATCGGCTCCCCGAGGGTTTTATTTTTCTTGTCAGAGATCAGAGGTTGCCATGAGCGAGACCCGTATCGAACGCGACAGCATGGGCGAGCTGGAAGTGCCTGCCGACGCACTGTATGGCGCGCAGACCCAGCGCGCCGTGAATAACTTTCCGGTCAGCGGACAGCCGATGCCGGTGGCCTTCATCGCCGCGGTGGCGCGGATCAAGCAGGCCGCCGCCGAGGTCAATCGCGACCTCGAGCTGCTCGACTCGCCGCGCGCCGAGGCGATCATCGCCGCCGCCCAGCAGTTGATCGATGGCGAGCATGCCGACCAGTTCCCCATCGACGTCTTCCAGACCGGTTCGGGCACCTCGACCAACATGAACGTCAACGAGGTGATCTCGCACCTGGCGTCGCAGGAGGGGCTCGAGGTCGGCCCCAACGACCACGTCAACATGGGCCAGTCGAGCAACGACGTGATCCCCACGGCGATCCACCTGTCCGCTGCCTTGAGCGTCAAGGAGCGGCTGCTGCCGTCGCTGGAGTACCTGAAGGCGACGATCGAGCGCAAGGCCGGCGAACTCGATGGCGTGGTCAAGACCGGGCGCACGCACCTGATGGACGCCATGCCGGTGCGCATGAGCCAGGAACTCGGCGGCTGGGCGAGCCAGGTGGGGCAGGCCATCGAACGCCTGCAGAGCGGCCAGCAGCGGCTCTCGCGGCTGGCACAGGGCGGCACGGCGGTGGGTACCGGGGTCAACGCCCATCCCGAATTCGCCGACCGCATGGCCAAGGTACTGAGTCGGCAGACCGGCCTGGAGCTGCGCCCCAACGACAGCTTCTTCGCCAGTCTGGGCTCGCAGGATGCCGCGGTCGAGCTTTCGGGGCATCTGCGCACCTACGCCTGCACGGTGATGAAGATCAGCAATGACCTGCGCTGGATGAACTCGGGGCCGCTGGCCGGGCTCGGCGAGATCGAGCTCGAGGCGTTGCAGCCGGGCAGCTCGATCATGCCCGGCAAGGTCAATCCGGTGATTCCCGAATCCGCCGCCCAGGTCGCGGCCCAGGTGATCGGCCTGGATAGCGCGATCGGCGTCGCCGGTCAGAGCGGCAACTTCCAGCTCAACGTCATGCTGCCGCTGATCGCCAACAACCTGCTGACCTCGTTGACGTTGATGACCAATATCAGTCGCTTGCTCGCCGATCGCGCCATAGCCACATTCAACGTGCGCCGCGACAACATCGACGCGCCGTTGTCGCGCAATCCGATCCTGGTCACCGCGCTGAACTCGGTGATCGGTTACAACGCCGCTGCCGCGGTGGCCAAGAAGGCCTACCAGGCCGGGCGGCCGATCCTCGACGTCGCCGAGGAGGAGACCGATCTGGCGCGTGACGAACTCGAACGCCTGCTCGACCCGGCCAAGCTCACCGAGGGCGGCATCCCCGGCTGACCGATATGCGACGCGCCGGCAACCGCTTGGCGCCATTGGGAGAACAAAAAAGCCGGCGCTCAGCGCCGGCTTTTTTGGGGCTCGCAATCGGATTCACGCTTGTTTGGTGGCCTCACCGTCGCCTTCCTCGCGGGCCTCGGCGATGGTTTCCGCGGCCTGTCGACGTTCTTCGCGATCGGCCTCGGGAGAGTCGTTCTCGTCGGCGCGGGCCGGGCGGTAGCAGAGCGTGGCGAGGATCGGAAAATGATCGGAGCCGAAACTCTTGAGCCGGCGCATGCCGCCCAACGTGAAGTGCTCGCTGACGAAGATATGGTCGAGCGGCCAGCGCAGCAGGAAATGGTCGGCGTGGAAGGTGCTGAACATGCCACGCCCGCGGCGCGGATCGAGCATGCCGCTGACGCGACAGAAGAGCCGGGTGGTACGCGACCAGGCGACGTCGTTGAGATCGCCGAACAGCAGGGTCGGTTGCTCGTGCTGGTGGATGCCCTTGGCGACCAGCAGCAGTTCGGCGTCGCGCCAAAGCGACTCCTCGCTTTCGCTGGGCGCCGGCGGGCGCGGATGTACGGCATGAATGCGGATCCTGATGCCGCACTCCATGCGCAACCAGGCATGAATCGAGGGGATATCGCTCTGGATCAGCCACTTGACGTCGACATCCTCGAGCGGCTCGCGCGAAAACAGATGCATGCCGTAAAGATTGTCGAGCGGCACCTTGACGCTGTGCGGCCAGTCGGCTTGAAGCGAACGGGTCAGCTGCTCGCCCCACCATTCGTCGGACTCGAGTGTCAGCACCAGATTGGGCTGGGCCGCGTGGATCTGCTTGAGCAGATCCTGAGCGTTGCGATTGGGCGTCAGCACGTTGGCGACCAGCACGGTCAGGTAGCGCCACTCGCCGTCGGCATTGGCATCGGCGACCTTCTTCGTCGCCAGCGGCGTCCAGGGGCGAATGTGCGTCCCTTGAACGAGGACTACCACGGCGCTGGCGGCGATCGCCCACCAGCGCCACTCGGCGCTGCCGAACAGCCAGAGCAGCAGGCCTACGGCCAGCGCCAGGCTGGCAATCTGCAGCCGCGGGAAGTCGAAGCCACGCACCCACCAGTAGCGCAGGCGCAAGAAGGGAACCAGGGTGGCAACCAGCAGTAATGCAGCCGCGATGCTCAGGCCGATGTCGATCATGCTTACTCCAGGGACAGGAGGGGCAAGCCGCTCATCGTCAGCCGGGCAAGACCCGGCGCCCGAGGCGTCGGTCGGCTAGATCGTGAGCGGTCAGAAAATGCGCCCACTAATAACATGAACGGCAAGCGCGGCGTAAGCGTCGCGCCCGAATCGGACGATTCATGGCGTACCCGCGCCGATCAATCGACCACGGCACGCGCCGTCTGTTGATGCTGCCCGAGATAGCCGGCGAGCCGCTCGCGCTGCGCGTTGTCGAGGCGTAGGTAACGCTTGGTGCGCCGCCACAGGATATCGTCGGCGTCACGCGCCCATTCGTGTTCGATCAGGTAATCGACCTCGCGCTGTGACAGGCCGCCGCCGAAATCCTGGCCCAGCGCCTCGCTGCTGGTGCAACCCTGGAGGAAGCGCAGGCAGAGCGTGCCATAGCTGCTGGCGAAGCGCCGCGCGCGGGCTTCGCCGAGAAACGGGTAGTCGCGCAATAGTCGAGCCTGGAAGGCCGCCTGGCTGTCGATATCGCCGCCGGGCAAGCGTGCCTCGGCCGTCCATGCCGGCCGCATGGCGGGAAACAGCGGGGCGAGCGTCTTGAGGGCGGTTTCGGCGAGCTTGCGGTAGGTGGTGATCTTGCCGCCGAACACGGAGAGCAGCGGGGCGCCCTGACGGTCCAGGTCGAGCGTGTAGTCGCGGGTCATCGCCGCCGGATCGGTGGATTCGTCATCGCACAGCGGGCGTACCCCGGAGAACGTGGTGACCACGTCGTCGCGGGTCAGCGGCGTACGGAAGTGCGCGTTGACCACCTCGAGCAGATAGTCGATCTCGTCGTCGCTGGCCCGGATGCCGGCGGGATCGCCCCGGTAACGCACGTCGGTGGTGCCGATCAGGCTGAAGTCCTGCTCGTAGGGCAGCACGAAGACGATGCGACCGTCGCGGTTCTGCAGGATGTAGGCGCGCTCGTCGGCGTTGATGCGTGGCACCACCACGTGGCTGCCCTGAATCATGCGAATGCCATAGCGTGAGCGGTGCGAGGTGCGTTCGCTGATGAAACGTTCGACCCATGGGCCGGCCGCGTTGACCAGCACCCGGGCGCGGCGCTCGAAGCGTCGTCCGCCAGGCTGCTCCTCGAGCACCAGCCGCCAATGGCCGTCTTCATCATGGGCTTCGACGCAGCGCGTGCGGACCAGGATCTCGGCGCCGTTGTCGCGGGCCTGCAGGGCGTTGAGCACTACCAGCCGGGCATCGTCGACCCAGCAATCGGAATACTCGAAACCGTGGGTGATCTCTGCGCGCAGCGGGTTGGCGTCGGCGAAGCGCAAGCCCTTCGAGCCCGGCAGGCTGTCGCGCTTGCCCAGATGGTCATAGAGGAACAGTCCGGCGCGAACCATCCACGTCGGGCGCAGGTGCGGCTGATGGGGCAGGATGAAGCGCAGCGGCCAGATGATGTGCGGGGCTTTCCTGAGCAGGACTTCGCGCTCGCGCAGGGCCTCGCGAACCAACCGAAACTCGTAGTACTCGAGATAGCGCAGGCCGCCGTGGATCAGCTTGCTACTCGCCGAGGAAGTCGCCTGGGCCAGGTCGGCCTGCTCGCAAAGGGATACCGAAAGGCCGCGACCGGCGGCATCGTTGGCGATTCCCGTACCGTTGATGCCCCCACCGACGACGAATAGATCGAGTAGCGGTGGGGTTGATGACGTTGCGCCCATGTCGGCTCCTTCGGGACACCCCGAGTGCGATAATGAAAACGATGGGCTTCATTATCGGCGATATTTTCGATTATGAAAACACCGTGGGCGCAAACGAACATCATCGCGACTGCTGAACCGGTCCCCTATCGTCTTCGAGCGGGCAGGCAATGGCCGGTTCTTCGGCGATATGCAGGGCGACGTCGTGGGTCTCGATCAACTGCATCAGCCGTTCGGGCGGCTGGCGGTCGGTGAACAGGGCATCGATCTGAGCGATGTTGCCCTGACGTACCACGGCGTTGCGGTGGAACTTGGAATGATCGGCGAGCAGCATCACCTGGCGCGAGTTGTGGATGATCGCCTGGGCGACGCGCACTTCCTGGTAGTCGAACTCCAGCAGCGAGCCGTCATCGTCGATACCGCTGATGCCGATGATGCCGTAGTCGACCTTGAACTGGTTGATGAAGTCGATCGTCGCCTCGCCGATGATGCCACCATCCCGCGAGCGCACCTGGCCGCCGGCGACGATGACGTTGAAGTCCTCCTGGTGCTGGAGGATGGCCGCGACGTTGAGATTGTTGGTGATGACTTCCAGGCCGTGATGGTCGCACAGCGCCTCGGCGAAGATCTCGTTGGTGGTGCCGATGTTGATGAACAGCGAGGTGTTGTCGGGAATCTGTCGGGCCAGCAGGCGTGCGATGCG
Source organism: Halomonas sp. HP20-15 (assembly GCF_033446685.1). Taxonomy (NCBI): domain Bacteria; kingdom Pseudomonadati; phylum Pseudomonadota; class Gammaproteobacteria; order Oceanospirillales; family Halomonadaceae; genus Halomonas; species Halomonas sp. HP20-15. The sequence continues at coordinate 86,934 of NZ_JAWQLY010000010.1, forward strand.
CTGCTTGGCGTCGAGGTTAAGGGTCTTGCGCGTCTGATAGGCGGTGTTGACGGTGCTCGATTCGAGCCCGGCGCCGCCGTGGACGCGGCGAACCCGGCCCTCGTTGGCCAGCAGGTTGAGGTCGCGACGAATGGTCTGCGGGGTGACCCCGAAATCGCCGGCCAGTTGCTCGATGGAGGCGTAACCCTGGCGCTTGACGAGGGCGATGATGGCGTCGTGGCGGTTGCGCTGGATCATTAAGCGTTCCGTGAGTTATCGGTGCGGTGCGTACTGATGGCATGCCGTCATATTACCAGTTTGCGCGAAAGGCGCGGTTGCGCCCGGCGAATGCGACGATGGTTGTAGAGCGATCGGCTCACGATGGTTTGTTGTTATGTGAAAAGCGGTTTAGCCTCCCTTTAGCGATAACGAACATGTGCAACAGGCATCGGCGTCACCCACCCGATCGGGCAGAGGGACGGCGCGAGCCGGATAACCGCCAACAATACGAGTACGCCATGGCTTCCTACCTGCTTTCAATCGACCAGGGCACCACCAGTTCGCGGGCCATCCTTTTCGATCGCGACGGCCAGAGCGTGGCGATCGCCCAGGAGGAATTCCCGCAGCACTTTCCCCACGACGGCTGGGTGGAGCATCACCCGGAAGACCTCTGGCAGTCGGTACTGCGTACCTGCCGGCAGGTCCTGGACAAGGCCGGGGCGGACGCCTCGGCGGTGGCGGCCATCGGCATCACCAACCAGCGGGAGACCACGCTGGTATGGGACCGCCACACCGGCGAGCCGGTGTACAACGCGATCGTCTGGCAGGATCGGCGTACTGCAGACGCCTGCCAGGCGTTGACCGATGCCGGCCACGATACGCTGATTCGTGAGCGCAGCGGGCTGGTGATCGATCCCTACTTCTCGGCGACCAAGCTCAAGTGGCTGCTCGACAACGTCGCGGGCGCACGTGAGCGCGCCGAACGCGGCGAGCTGGCTTTCGGCACCGTCGACAGCTTTCTGCTGTGGCGCCTGACCGGCGGTCAGGTGCATGCCACCGACGCCACCAACGCCTCGCGCACGGCGCTATTCAACATCCATGAGCAGCGCTGGGACGAGGACCTGCTGGCGCTGTTCGAGATACCCGCAAGCCTGTTGCCCGAGGTGCGCGACTGCAGCGGCGATTTCGGCACCACCCAGCGCGAGTGGCTGGGCGAAGCGGTACCGATCCGCGGCGTGGCCGGTGATCAGCAGGCGGCCCTGGTCGGCCAGGCATGCTTTACGCCGGGCATGGCCAAGAGTACCTACGGCACCGGCTGTTTCATGATCCTCAACACCGGGGATCGTGCGGAGACCTCGCGTAACCGGCTGCTGACCACCGTCGCCTACCGCCTCGACGGGCGGGTGACCTACGCCATGGAGGGCAGCATCTTCGTCGCCGGGGCGACGGTGCAATGGTTACGTGATGGGCTCAAGCTGTTCGCCGAGGCCTCGGAGAGCGAACAGCTGGCGCGCAGTACCCGCAAGGGGCACGGCGTCTATCTGGTGCCGGCTTTCACCGGGCTGGGTGCGCCGCACTGGGACCCGCAGGCGCGCGGGGCGATCTTCGGCCTGACCCGCGACACCGGCATTGCCGAGATCGTCGCCGCCGGCCTGCAATCGGTGTGCTATCAGACCCGCGACTTGCAGACCTGCATGAACGACGACTTCGCCGGCCGTGCCGGCACCCTGCGTGTCGATGGCGGCATGGTCAGCAACAATTGGGTCATGCAGTTTCTCGCCGACATGCTGGGGGTGCCGGTGGACCGCCCGCAGACACTCGAGACCACCGCGCTGGGTGCGGCCTACCTGGCCGGACTGGCGATCGGCTGGTACGCCGACCTCGACGAGATCGCCCGGTTGTGGCACTGCGAGCGCACCTTCGAGCCGCAGATGGCCGAGGAGGAGCGCGAGACGCTGTATGCCGGCTGGCAGGATGCGGTGGATCGCGTCAAATGCCGCTAGGCATGGTGTATCAGCGATGCCTTGAAGGCGGGTGCGCGGGAAGGTCGCCGGGGCGTTCGATAGCCTGGAATTGTCCGCCGAATCAAGCACAAGGGGAGGGCGTTTCGCGGCGAAAAGTGGCTGTCGGGGGTTGCATTCGCTGCCGCCGAGGGTAGAATACGCATCCGTTGCCGGCCAGCATCTATGTGTAAGCGCCGTCGCCAACGCCTGCAGGACCGTAGCTCAGTTGGTTAGAGCGCCACGTTGACATCGTGGAGGTCAGCGGTTCAAATCCGCTCGGTCCTACCAGCAGCAGGCTATAGCAGCAACAGCAGGACCATAGCTCAGTTGGTTAGAGCGCCACGTTGACATCGTGGAGGTCAGCGGTTCAAATCCGCTTGGTCCTACCAGCTTTCAGACGCCCGACTCGCTTGCCGAGTCGGGCGTCTTTCGTTGCGCGCTCGTTGGCGTGAAGCGGCGTCAGTCGCCGGCGGCCGGCACGTGCTCGTCGACGAAGCGGGCGATCTCCTCGAGAGCCCGGTTGGCCGCGCCGAGCAGCGGTGCGAAGCCGACGAACACGTGCGGCATGTCGGCCCACAGGCTGAGCTTGACGGGGCTGCCGCTCTGATGCGCCTGTTCGGCATAGCGCCGGCTGTCGTCGAGCAGCACCTCCGCTTCGCCGCACTGAATCAGCATTGGTGGCAAGCCGCTCGGATCGCCCTCGATCGGCGATACTCGGGAATCGTCGGCCTGGGCCACCGGCGAGCGGCCGAGATACAGCTGCGTCAACTGCGGCAGCAGGCCGGCATCGAGGATCGGATCGACAGTGGCCTTGCGCGTCAGCGAGTCGCTCTCCCAACTTTGATCGGTGGCCGGCGAGAAGGCGAGTACCGTCTCGGGCAGGCGAAGTCCGTTGCGCTTGAGGACGTCCACGCAGGCCAGGGCCAGATTGCCGCCGGCACTGTCACCGGCGAGCAGCAGCCCATCATCGGGGTATTCGTCACACAGCCATTGCCAGGCGTCGAGGCAGTCCTCGAGCCCTGCGGGGAAAGGCGCCTCGGGAGCCAGCCGGTAATCGATGGCGATCACCTCGGCTTTGCAGGCTCGCGCCAGGCGTGTCGCCAGCGGGCGATGGCTGGCCGGGCTGCCGGCGATCCAGCTACCGCCATGAATGTACAGCAGGCGGCGGCGTGGCTCGTCGTCGCGCTCCCCCGGGCGCACCCGCTCGGCGGCGATGACCCCGGCGCGGGTCGGCATCAGTAGCGGTTCGACCCGGCTGTGAGCGTCGAGGATCGCCGGGTCGGCCGCGAAGTACAAATCGAGCAGGCTACGCTTGACGGTGAGGTTGTTACCGCTGGCGATATTGAGCGACTTGAGTCGTTCGAGATGGGTGAGCACGGCGTCCAACCCCTCGTGGGCGGCGCCGGGCGAGGGCGTGTGATGCATGAATGAGCCTCCCGGAATCCACTGAGGCCCTAGCATGGCGTCAGCGAGAGGCGGCGGCAATGGCTAGCCGGTGAAGTCGCTGGCGGCGACGAACGTTGCGACCAGGCGTTCGATCCCGGCTTGATCGTCGCTGGTAAAGCGCGCCGGGCGTGGGCTGTCGAGATCGAGTACGCCCCACAGCGCGCCATCGACGATGATCGGCACCACCAGCTCGGCGCGCGAATCCGCGTCGCAGGCGATGTGGTCGGCGACCGCGTGGACGTCATCGACGCGCTGGGTCTGGCGCGTGCGCGCCGCGGCGCCGCACACGCCCTTGCCGAAAGGAATCGGGTTGCAGGCCGGTTTGCCCTGAAACGGGCCGAGGATCAGCGTCTCGGGCTGGCGCTGCAGGTAGAAGCCCGCCCAGTTGAGATCGGGGATCTCCTGCATGACGAAGGCGCAGGCCTGGGCCGCATTGGTCAGCCAGTCGCGGCTGTCGAGCAGCGCTTCGAGCTGGCGCGCGAGTCGTGGATAATCGCTCATGAGCACTTCCTTTAAGCAGGCTTGAAAGCAGACGGGCCGACCCTTTCAGGCCGGCCCGTCGTTCATGCAGGGTGAGGCTTATTTCCAGCCGGGGACGGCGCCGCCCTTGAACAGCTCGGCGGCCTTGTCGATCACCGGCTGGCTCTGGTAGGCGTCGACCAGCTGCTGGATCGCTTCGCGGTCTTCATCGCCGCCGCGCACCACGATCAGGTTGACGTAGGGCGATTCGGGGCCTTCCTTGATCAGCGCGTCGTCCAGGCTCAGGCCGGCCGGCTGGGCGAAGGTGTTGTTGATGAACGCCATATCGACGTCGGGAAGCACCCGCGGCAGCTGGGCCGCGTCGATTTCGCGGAACTCGAAATCGTGCGGATTCTCGGCGATGTCGATCGGTGTGGCTTCGAGGTTTTCCGGATCGTTGAGCTCGAGCAGGCCCTTGTTGTGCATCAGGATCAGCGCCCGTCCTTCGTTCGACGGATCATTGGGCAGGGCGATGGTCGCGCCGTCGGGTAGCTCCTCGATGCTGTCGTACTTCTCGGAATAGGCGCCGATCGGGTAGACGAAGGTGCGCCCGGCGATCGCGAAATCGTAGCCACGGTCGCGGACCATCGACTTCATGTACGGCTCGTGCTGATAGGCGTTGGCGTCGAGGCTGCCATCGGCCAGCGCGGCGTTGGGGGTGACGTAGTCGGTGAACTCGATGATCTCGACGTCGAGCCCATACTTGTCCTTGGCGATCTGCTTGGCGACCTGCATGACGTCGGTTTCGGGACCGGCCACGGTGCCGACCTTGATCTGATCGTCGGCGGCGCTGGCGGGGCCACCGATCAGGCCGAGGCCGAGCAGGGCGGTGCCGAGTGTCTTGGCGATGGCGTGCTTCATGGTGTGTCTCCTTGCGATGATGCCCGATGCCGCTAAACCGCGCGGCGGGTTGAGGCGTATTTTAAGCTATAAGCGGAAAAATAATAATGCTTTTTAGTTATTAGGCTGATGCGGCTACTTGTGATCGGTACGCCGCACCAGGTAGTCGCCGAGCATCTGAAAGCCCTGCACCAGAACGACCAGGATGACCACCGTGATCAGCATCACGGTGGGGTTGAAGCGGTTGTAGCCGTAGCGGATGCCCAGGTCGCCGAGACCGCCGCCGCCCACTGCGCCGGCCATCGCCGAATAGCTGATCAGGGTCACCACGGTGATGGTCAGGCCGGTGATGATGCCGCCGCGTGCCTCGGGCAACAGCACCTTGGTGATGATCTGCAGCGGCGTGGCGCCCATCGATTGGGCGGCCTCGACCAGCCCCGGCGGGACCTCGTTGAGCGCGCCCTCGACCAGCCGTGCGACGAACGGGATGGCGGCGATGGTCAGCGGCACGGCGGCGGCGCTGGTGCCGATCGAGCTGCCCACCAGCATGCGCGTGAAGGGGATGATCGCGACCAGCAGGATGATGAAGGGAATCGAGCGACCGATGTTGGTGACGATCCCCAGTATGCGGTTGCTCAGCGGCTGGGCGAGGATCTGCCCGGGGCGGGTCGCGTAGAGCAATACACCCAGCGGCACGCCCAGCGCCGCGGCGATCACGCCGGAGATGGCGACCATGTACAGGGTGTCGAGGGTCGCCTCGAGAATCAGTTCAAGCATCGCGCTGGACATGGCCGAGTACCTCCACTTGCAGGTCGTGGGATTCGAGATAGGCGAGCGCCTTGCGGGTCTGCTCGGCCGTGCCGATCAGTTCGGCGATCATCAGCCCCAGGGTGCGATCCTGGATCGACTCGACCTTGGCCTCGAGGATGCTGACGTCGATGTCGCAGTCGCGGGCCAGGCGCGAGATCAGCGGGGTCGATACGGCATCGCCCTTGAATGCCAGGCGCACCACCGGATGACTGTTGTCGCCGGGGCGCGCCTCGAGCCGGTCGACCAGCGCCTGGGGTGGCTCGAGTTCGAGGAAGGCGTTGAGGAAATCGCGGCCCAGCCGGGTCGTGGGCGTGGTGAAGAAGTCGCCGACGTCGGCTTCCTCGACCAGTTCGCCGGCGGAAATCAGCCCCACGCGGTGACAGATGGTCTTGACCACTTCCATCTCGTGAGTGATCAGCAGAATGGTCAGCCCCAGCTTGCGGTTGATGTCCTGCAGCAGTTCGAGGATCGAGACGGTGGTCTGCGGATCGAGCGCCGAGGTGGCCTCGTCGCACAGCAGTACCTTGGGACGGCTGGCCAGCGCCCGGGCGATCGCCACGCGCTGCTTCTGGCCGCCGGAGAGCTCGGCCGGGTACTTGTCGCGCTTGTCGGAGAGCCCGGTCAGCTCGAGCAGGGGCTCGACCCGCTCGCGGATATCGCGCCTGGCCACGCCCATCAGCTCCAGTGGCAGGGCGACATTGGCGAAGACCGTGCGCGATGAAAGCAGGTTGAAGTGCTGGAAGATCATGCCGACCCGATGGCGGGCGCGATTGAGCGCGGCGGCGTCGAGGGCGGTGAGCTCCTCGCCGTCGACGAACACGCGACCGGTAGTCGGACGCTCGAGCAGGTTGACGCAGCGAATCAGCGTCGACTTGCCGGCACCGGACAGGCCGATGACGCCGTGAATGGCGCCCTGGGGTACGTGCAGGTCGGTCGGTTTGAGCGCGTGCACCGAGTCGGCGCCGCTGCCGTAGGTCTTGGAAACGTGGTCGAGTGTGATCATGGTCCCGGTCGAGTCGGGGCGACGATCGGAGCGGAAGAACGGGCGGAGCGAACCAGGTGGCGGCACAAAAAAAGGCCACCCTGGCGGGTGGCCATCAACGCTGGACACACCCTTTTAGCTGCACTTTCCAGCGCCTTGCGGCTCTGGAGGCGCCCGCAATCCGGGAACAAATCGGCGCCTTAAAGAAGATGCGCGGAAGTCTAGAGAGCCCTTCGGAGGCTGTCAACGACTTTGGTATATGCTGTAAGAACAAGCACTCCTGTGCAGAAAATTGCCATATAAAAACTTCTCCATGCAGAGGAAAAGTCTGAAAACACCAGCGATGACTCCGGCCGCGCATGTTGATCCTCCACGCGTAGTGTCGATGGACGCGACAATCGGCTTTTCTCTAGGCTCGGCTTTTCTCTAGACTAGGCGCCTCGCCACGCGGCGATTATCGAGAGGGCGTCATGTTTACCGGAATCGTACAGGCGGCTGCCGAATTGGTGGCCATCGAGGAGAAACAGGATTTTCGCAGCCATGTACTGGCCATGCCGGGTGCGCTGTGCGAAGGGCTGGAGATCGGCGCCTCGGTGGCTCACAACGGCTGTTGTCTGACCGTGACCGGGATCGAAGGCGAGCGGGTCAGCTTCGACCTGATGCGCGAGACGCTGCGCCTGACGAATCTCGGCGAGCTGGCGATTGGTGATCGGGTCAATGTCGAGCGCGCGGCGCGCTTCGGCGACGAGATCGGCGGCCACGCCATGTCGGGTCACATCATCTGCATGGCCGAACTGATCGAGATCGACGAGGCGCCCAACAATCGCCGGTTGTGGTTCGAACTGCCGGCTTCCTATGCACGCTTCTTGTTCGAGAAGGGCTATATCGGGGTCGACGGTATCAGCCTGACGATCGGCGAGGTGCGAGGACGGCGCTTCTGCGTCAATCTGATTCCCGAAACGCTGGCGCGTACCACGCTGGGCGCGCGGATCCCGGGCGATCGCGTCAATATCGAGGTCGACCCCCAGACCCAGGCCATCGTCGAAACCGTCGAGCGGGTCCTGGCGGCGCGTTCGACTTCCTGAACGAGGCAGCGGCAGGCATCCGGTCGGCTCGCGTCGGTCGGGTGCTTTGGGTACCATTAGCGGCTTTTCGACATCTCCCTATCATAAGAACGCGCAGGGTTAAGGCTGAGGGCTATGGCATGCTGAAACGGCAATTGAATAACTACTTCAAGCTGGACGAGCACAAGACCAACATACGCACCGAGGTGATCGCCGGGATCACCACCTTCCTGACGATGGCCTACATCATCTTCGTCAACCCCAGCGTGCTGGCCGAATCGGGCATGGATCATGGCGCGGTGTTCGTCGCCACCTGTCTGGCGGCGGCGATCGGCACGCTGATCATGGGACTGTGGGCGAATTATCCCATCGCACTGGCGCCGGGCATGGGGCTCAACGCGTTCTTCACCTACAGCGTGGTGTTGGGCATGGGCAAGAGCTGGGAGGTGGCGCTGGGCGCGGTATTCCTGTCCGGGGTGACATTCTTCCTGCTCAGCATCTTTCGCATTCGCGAGTGGGTGATCAACTCGATTCCCATGGCCTTGAGGCTGGGTATCGCGGCGGGCATCGGGTTGTTCCTGGCGATCATCGCCCTGCAGAACGCCGGCATCGTGGTCGACAATCCGGCGACCCTGGTATCGCTCGGCGATCTCTCGCAGCCTGCCGCGCTGTACACCCTGATCGGCTTTTTCGTGATCGCCGCACTGTCCTACCTGCGGGTCACCGGCGCGGTGATGATCGGCATTCTCGGGGTGACCGTGGTGTCGATACTGCTGGGCCACAATCAGTTCAACGGGGTGATGTCGGCGCCGCCGTCGCTGGCACCGACCTTTCTGCAGCTGGATATCGCCGGGGCGCTCGATGTGAGCATGCTCAGCGTGATCTTCGCCTTCCTGTTCGTCGACCTGTTCGATACGTCCGGCACGCTGATCGGCGTCGCCCACCGCGGCGGACTGCTCGACGAACAGGGCAAGCTACCACGCCTCAAGAATGCGCTGATGGCCGACAGCAGCGCCTCGATGAGCGGCGCGCTGCTCGGTACTTCCACTACCACCAGCTACATCGAGAGCGCCTCGGGTATCGCCTCGGGCGGGCGCACCGGGCTGACTGCCGTGGTCGTGGCTATGCTGTTTTTGATCAGCCTGTTCTTCTCGCCGCTGGCCGGTTCGGTACCGGCCTTCGCCACCGCCGGCGCGCTGCTCTACGTGGCGGTACTCATGGCCGGCAGCCTGGCGCATGCCAACTGGGACGACGTCACCGAGGCGGCGCCGGTGCTGATCGCCGCGCTGGTGATGCCGCTGACCTATTCCATCGCCAACGGTATCGCCTTGGGGTTCATCAGCTTCACGCTGATCAAGCTGCTTTCCGGACGCCGCAGCGATCTCAATCCGGCGGTCGTGCTGCTGTCGGTGTTGTTCATTTTCAAGTTTCTGTTCCTCGATGGAGGCCATTGATGAGTAGTGTCTACGGCGATTACATCAAGTCGGTGATTCGCACCGTGCCGGACTGGCCTCAAGCCGGTGTCAATTTTCGCGACATCACCCCGGTGCTGCAGAACAGCGGAGCCTTTCGCAAGCTGATCGACAGTTTCGTGCACCGCTACCAGGAAATGGACCTGGATGCGATCGCCGCCATCGATGCGCGTGGCTTCATCATCGGCGCACCGGTGGCCTACGAACTCGGCTGCAGCTTCGTGCCGGTGCGCAAGAAGGGCAAGCTGCCGTTCAAGACCATCAGCGAGACCTATACCCTCGAGTACGGCGAATCCACCGTCGAGCTGCACTCCGATGCCTTTCGCGAGGGCGACCGGATCCTGGTGATGGACGATCTGATCGCCACCGGCGGGACCATGCTCGCCGCCGCCAAGCTGATCCAGCGCAGCGGCGGCCAGGTGGTCGAGACCGCGACCATCATCGACCTGCCCGAGTTGGGCGGGTCGCAGAAGATCCGCGACGCCGGCCACGGCGTGTTCGCGGTGTGTTCCTTCCTCGAGAGCGACTGAGCTCGCCCCGCCGTGACAGCCGAGTGACCGACACCATGACCGCCAACCGTTATCAGCAGCACTTCACCGTTTCCTGGGATCAGTTGCATCGCGACGTGCGCGCGCTCTGCCATCAGCTCGTCGAGCGCGACTTCGCGGGCATCGTCGCGATCACCCGCGGTGGGCTGATTCCGGCCGCATTGATCGCCCGCGAGCTCAACGTGCGGCTGATCGACACGGTCTGCATAAAGAGTTACGACCACATGGACCAGGGCGGCCTGGCGGTGGTCAAGGGCGTCGAGCACGACGGTGACGGCTGGCTGCTGGTCGACGATCTGGTGGACACCGGCAGGACCGCTCGCGCGGTGCGCGACATGCTGCCCAAGGCGCATTTCGTCACCGTTTATGCCAAGCCTGAAGGCCGGCCGCTGGTCGATCAGTATCTCACCGAAGTCGCTCAGGACTGCTGGATCCAGTTCCCCTGGGACATGGGCATCGCCTATGTCGAACCGCTGGTCGATCAGGTACGCAGCCAGGACTGAGCCGGCCGCTCTATTCATCACCTCATCACGCAACCGCTCGAGGCGACATATGTCACAGGTCCCGCTACCCGAGAGTTGGGCGCATTACCTTGGCGGCGAGTTCGAGGCGCCTTACATGCACGCCCTGCGCGACTTCCTGGCGCGCGAGAAGGCGGCGCACAAGGTGATCTATCCGCACTCGTCGAACTGGTTCCGCGCCTTCGAGCTGACCCCGCTCGACCGGGTTCGGGTGGTGATACTCGGTCAGGACCCGTACCACGGACCCGGCCAGGCGCACGGCCTGTGCTTCTCGGTGCGCCCCGGCGTGGCCACGCCGCCCTCGTTGCAGAACATCTACAAGGAGCTCGCCCAGGACGTCGCGTTCTCCCCGGTGAACCACGGTTTCCTGGAAAGCTGGGCGCGCCAAGGCGTGCTGCTGCTCAACAGCGTATTGACCGTCGAACGGGGCAATGCCGGTTCGCACCGCAATCAGGGCTGGGAGACGTTCACCGATCGCGCCATCCAGGTAATCAACGAGCAGTGCAGTGGCGTGGTCTTCCTGCTGTGGGGCAGCTATGCCCAGAAGAAGGCCTCGTTCGTCGATCGCGACAAGCACTGCGTACTGCATGCGCCGCACCCATCGCCGTTGTCGGCCCATCGCGGATTCTTCGGTCAACGGCACTTCTCCAGGGCCAACGCGTTTCTCGTCGAGCGTGGCAGTCAGCCCATCGATTGGCAGTTGCCGGCCAGCGCGACAGCCTAGCGCCGGTCGGTCGCTGCTTAACCCGCGCGGCCCGGCGCGCTAGAATGCGCACATTTCGGGGCAGCCACGCCTCGCCATCCCACCGCCTAGCAAGGGTCCCCGTCATGAGCGTTCATGCCATCCAACATCCGCTGGTCAAGCACAAGCTGGGCCTGATGCGCACCGCCGATATCAGCACCAAGAGCTTTCGCGAGCTGGCCGGCGAGGTCGCCAAGCTGCTGACCTACGAAGCCACCCAGGATCTCGAACTCGAGGCACAGACCATCGAAGGCTGGAGCGGCGAGCCGATCGAGGTCGAGCAGCTCAAGGGCAAGAAGGTCACCATCGTGCCGATCCTGCGCGCCGGTCTGGGTATGCTCGAGGGTGTCACCGACCTGATCCCCAGTGCGCGGATCAGTGTGGTAGGGCTGTACCGCAACGAAGAGACGCTCGAGCCGGTGCCTTACTTCGAGAAGTTCACCAACGATCTCGACGAGCGCCTGGCAATCGTCATCGATCCGATGCTGGCTACCGGCGGCTCGATGGTCGCCACCCTGGACATGCTCAAGGAGCGCGGCTGCCCGCTGGTCAAGGTAATCGTGCTGGTTGCCGCGCCCGAGGGGCTGAAGCGGGTTCAGGAAGCCTACCCGGAGATCGACATCTACACCGCGTCGATCGACGAGCGTCTCGACGAGAACGGCTACATCGTCCCGGGCCTGGGTGATGCTGGGGACAAGATCTTCGGTACGCGCTGAGGTCCTGGTCGTTTGCTAGTTGGCAAGGGCTAGCGTTCAGCCATGGTGGCTGTCGCCGCCATCGGCGAAGCTCGGCGGGTTGTTGGCGCTGACGATCACGCAATCGCTGTCGCTGACATTGCGAAAGCGATGCGGCAGCCGCGAATCGAAGTAGTAGCCGTCGCCGGCGCTGAGCCGACGAACCTCGCCGTTGACCCACAGCTCGATGGTTCCGGCGACGATGATGCCGCCTTCCTCACCCTCGTGTTCGAGCATGTCGGCACCGGTATCAGAGCCCGGCGGGTAATGCTCGTGGATGATCGACATGCGCCGGTTGGGACGCCGGGCACCGACCAGGCGCCAGGAAAGGGTGCCGTCGCCGATTTCGGTGAGCTCCTCGGCGCGATAGAAGACCTGCTCCTGGGCCATTTCCTCGCCGGCGAAGAATTCGCTGATCGAGATCGGAATGGCGTCGAGGATCTTCTTCAGCGAACTTACCGACGGACTGACGTGGTTCTGCTCGACGAGCGAAATGGTACTGTTGGTCACCCCTGCGCGCTTGGCCAACTCACGTTGCGAGAGCCCGTGCTGCTGACGGAGTTGCTTGAGGCGTGCGCCGACGTCGAAACCGCTCATCGAGATTCCTTGTTGATCAACCTTGGCGCGATGATAGCGTGTTAGGCGGTTGAGGATAAGCGTCGCAGGCGCCCGGCGGGGGGCGGGTGATGGCCCGCCACGGCCGGTCGATGCTAGGCTGAATCATACCGGCGGTGGCGCGTATCGCACCGGCGAGACTGCATGGCAGGGTTGCGAGGCATGGTAATGAATGAAGCGATCACCGCGCTAGTGCTCGCCGGAGGACGGGGCCGCCGGATGGGCGGCATCGACAAGGGCTGGGCGATCTATCGCCAACGCCCGCTGATCGAGTGGGTGCTGTCACGGCTGTCGGGGCAGGTGGAGCATATCCTGATCAACGCCAACCGTTCGCGGGCGGCCTATGAAGCACTGGGCTGGCCGGTGGTCGGCGATCGCTCGGGCGGCTATCAAGGGCCGCTGATGGGCATCTGGAGCGGGCTATGTGCGGCCGAGACACCCTGGGTGCTGGTGGTGCCCTGCGACACGCCATGTCTGCCACAGGATCTTGTCGAGCGCCTGCGCGCTTCGCTCGGCGCTCACGACCACGACATCGCCGTGGCCCACGATGGCGAGCGCAGCCAACCGGTGGTCGCCCTGATGCGTCGCAGCCTGGCGGCCGATCTCGAACGGGCCCTGGCTGCCGGTGAGCGCAAGGTCGAGCGTTGGTATGCCCGGCATGCCTGTCTGAGCGTCGACTTCAGCGACTGCCCCGAGGCATTCGCCAACATCAATTCGCCGCACGATGCCGACAGCCTGTCAGTCTCGTGAGACTCGGTGCATGAGCTGACGGCGTGCGCCTCATGCCAATGGTGGCGGAACATTCCTATTAGCGGAGTCCGATGAAACTCGATCTGGACAGACAACCCGTGCCCCTGCTGGGAATCGCCGCCTGGAGTGGCGTGGGCAAGACCACGCTGCTGGAAGCCTTGTTGCCCCGGGTGCGTCAGGCGGGCCTCCGGGTGGCGGTGATCAAGCATGCCCATCATCGCTTCGATATCGACAAGCCGGGCAAGGACAGTTACCGCCTGCGCCAGGCTGGCGCCACGCCGATGCTGGTCGCCTCGCGCGAGCGGTTCGCGCTGATGATGGAAACGCCCAGTACGCTCAGTAATGAGACGTCCGAAGACGATGGGCCGGACCTGGCGGCACTGCTCGAGCATGTTCAATTGATGCACCCGGACCTGATAGTGATCGAGGGTTTCAAGAACTGGCCGCTGCCCAAGCTCGAACTGCACCGGCAATCACTCGGCAAGCCATTGCTGGCTGGCGACGATCCCTGGGTCCAGGCCGTGGCCAGCGATCTCCCGCTGAAGCTGCCCACTGGGGTGGCGGCTCTGGATCTCAATGATCTGGCGGCACTGACGACCTTCGTCCGCGACTGGCCGGCTGCCTGGGGGGCCTGCCGAGGACCGCGCCCCGGGGACGACTCTTCATGACGCTATCCTGCTTTGCGCTCGGCGAGCAGATGCTCGACGTCGACGAGGCGCTGGCGGCGTTGAGCGAGCTGGTTGCGACCCGCTTGTCCACCGAACGCCTGCCATTGACGGCGGCGGCCCGGCGGGTGCTGGCCGAAGATTGCGTCTCGCCGATCGATGTCCCGCAGAACACCAACGCGGCGATGGATGGCATCGCATTGGCCTGGCCCGCGCCGACGGAGCTGAGCCTGGTCGGCGAGGTGCTGGCCGGGCACCGTTTCGAGCGCCCGCTGAGCTACGGCGAGGCCGTCACGATCACCACCGGCGCGCCGCTGCCGCCGGGGGCGGATACGGTCATCATGCACGAGCAACTGGATCTCGATGCCAGGGCGCGGACAGCGAGGATCCATCAGGCGCAGCGGGTCAGTCACGGCCAGAACGTGCGTCACGCCGGCGAAGATATCGCCCGTGGCAGCCGGGCCGTGCGCGCGGGCACCCGGCTGCGGCCGCAGCACATGGGCCTGCTGGCCTCGCTGGGAATCGACGACCTCGAGGTGGTGCGGCGACCGCGAGTGGCGATCTTTTCCACCGGCGATGAAGTCACGATGCCGGGCGAAGCGCTCGGCGAGGCGGGCATCTACGATGCCAATCGCTATTCGTTACGCGGGCTGCTCGAGGCGCTGGGCTGCGAGGTCGACGACCTGGGCATTCTCGTCGACCGGCCCGAGGCGATTCGCGACGCGCTGGCGCATGCCGCCACGCGGGCCGACATGGTCATCACCAGCGGCGGCGTGTCCAGCGGTCAGGCCGATTGGGTCAAGCCGGCCTTGTCGAGCATTGGCCGCCTGGGATTCTGGCGAATCGCCATGCGCCCCGGCCGGCCGTTGGCCTTCGGGGTGCTGGGTGAGGACGGAGTGCCGTTCTTCGGCCTGCCGGGCAATCCGGTGGCGGTGATGGTGACCTTTCTACAATTCGTCCAGCCGCTGCTGCGTCGGCTTCAGGGGGAACATGCCTGGCAGCCAACGCGCTGGAAGGCGATTGCCGATGAAGCGATGCACAGTCGTAGCGGGCGCATCGATTTTCATCGCGGTATCTATAGGGTCGACGAGACCGGGCAAGTGCATGTGCGCACGACCGGGCAGCAGGGCTCGGGGATTCTATCCTCGATGGTAGCGGCCAATTGTCTGATCGAAATCGAGGCGTCCCGTGCCGACATCGGCGAGGGCGAAACCGTATTACTGCAACCCTTTGGTGAGCTGACATGAGTCTGACCCACATCAATGCGCGCGGCGAGGCCCACATGGTCGACGTCGGCGACAAGCAGACGACTCGCCGCGAGGCGCTGGCGAGCGGCCGCATTCGTATGCAACCGGCTACGCTGGCGCTACTCGCCGAGGGCGGCCTACCCAAGGGCGATGTCCTGGCGACGGCGCGCATCGCCGGCATTCAGGCCGCCAAGCGTACCCATGAACTGATTCCGTTATGCCACTTGCTGGCACTATCGAAGGTAACGGTCGATTTCGAGCTTGACGAGGCCGCCAGTTGCGTCAACGTCACCGCGCTGTGCCGACTTTCCGGCCAGACCGGCGTCGAAATGGAGGCGTTGACCGCGGTCTCGGTGGCATGTCTGACCCTCTACGATATGTGCAAGGCCGTCGACAAGACGATGGAAATCGGCGAGATACGCCTGCAGGCCAAGAGCGGCGGGCGCTCGGGCGACTATCGCTACGATGCCGTGCCGTCGTCAGGCGAAATGGCTCCGACCCAGCCGAGTGCGGTCCAACCGGATGCGGTCCAACCGAGCGCGGTCCAACCGATAGTGACCGGCGAATGCCAGGAGGGCTGTGTGGCTATCGCGCCGCGTGCCGAAGCGCCCTGCATTCATGTCAAATGTCTTGCCGAATTACGCGAACGCCTTGGGGTCAGCGATCTGGAAATCCCCTTCGAGACTCTGCCGACACCGGATATCGCGGGCCTCAAGTCGGCTCTGGTGGCACGCGACGAGCGGTTCTCGATGCTTGCCGAAAGCCGGGTGCTGTGCGCGATCAACCAGGTCATGAGTGGCGAGGACAGCCATCTGACCGATGGCGACGAGGTCGCTTTTTTCCCACCGGTCACCGGAGGCTGACATGATTCGTGTGCAGCACGAATGCTTCGATGTTGGCGTCGAACAGGCGGCTCTCGTTGCTCAGCGAAACGACATCGGTGCTGTGGTCTGCTTTACTGGACTGGTGCGCGATTTCAACGAGCGGCCCGACGTCACGGCGTTGACGCTGGAACACTATCCGGGCATGACCGAATCGGCTCTGGGCGAGATCGTCGCCGAGGCCGGGCGGCGCTGGTCGCTCAATGGCGTACGGCTCATACATCGCATCGGACGCCTGGAGCCGGGCGATCCGATCGTGCTGGTGGCGGTCGCCAGCGCCCATCGGCAGGCGGCGTTCGATGCCTGCCTTTTCATCATGGATTATCTTAAGACCCGCGCCCCTTTTTGGAAAAAGGAACACACCGCTGACGGAGACTATTGGGTCGCCGAGCGGGATACGGACAGGCAGGCAGCCGAGCGCTGGAGGTGATGATGACGCAATTGATCGACGACTATCAGCGTAGCGTCCGCTACGTGAGGATATCGGTGACCGATCGCTGCGATTTTCGCTGTGTCTATTGCATGAGCGAGGAGATGACTTTTCTGCCTCGCGCGCAGGTCTTGACCCTCGAGGAGTTATCGCAAGTCGCCCGGGCTTTCACGGAGCTGGGTGTCGAAAAGATCCGCCTGACCGGCGGCGAGCCTCTGGTTAGGCGAGGCATCGACGACCTGGTGAGGGAGATCGGCGCCCTCGATGGCCTCAAGGATTTCGCCATGACGACTAACGGGGCGGGGCTGGGCAAGCATGCCAAGGCGCTTCGCCAGAGCGGGCTGAAACGCCTCAACATCAGTCTCGATTCGCTGGACCCTGCGCGCTTCAAACGGTTGACGCGTACCGGCGATCTGCACCGGGTCATCGATGGCATTCACGCCGCCCAGGATGCCGGCTTCGAGCGGATCAAGCTCAACGCAGTGATTCTGCGCGGGCGCAATGACGATGAGGTCACCGATCTGGTCGATTTCGCCCGCGACGAGGGCATCGACATCAGTTTCATCGAGGAGATGCCGCTGGGCGATGTCTCCGATCATTCGCGGGCGGAAACCTACTGCTCCAGCGATGACGTGCAGCGCTTGATCGAGACACGGCATACCCTGCTGCCGACCACCGAAACGACGCTAGGCCCATCGCGCTACTATCGCATGCCGGACAGCGCGTCTCGCATCGGCTTCATTTCTCCACACAGTCATAACTTCTGCGCCAGCTGCAACCGCGTTCGGGTCACTGTGGAAGGGCGTTTGCTGCTGTGCCTGGGCAATGAGCATTCGGTGGACCTGCGAGAAGTACTGCGGCGTCATCCGGGCGATATCGCGGCCCTCAAGGAACGCATTATCGCCGCCATGCCGCTCAAGCCGGAACGTCATTATTTTTCGACCGACGGCGACGTTCAGGTGGTGCGTTTCATGAACATGACGGGTGGTTGAGTGCAGCTTGGCTCCGCCTCTTTTAACACTTCCTTGCGGCCTTTTTTACGAGGTTATTGGTAAATATCGGACGGTCATTATCGCGTAACTTTGCTTGCCAATCGGCCTTCAGAGCATATACTTTTTACATTCACACACCGTATGCAGCAACTGGCGCTTTGAATGGAGGAGGCCGATGTCTACCGAGTCCCTGGAAAAAATCGCTCGCAACAAGAATGTGGCGCGGGCAGCCGCTCGACAATTGAGCATGGAACAGCTCCATAAGCTCGCCGAAGTGATTAACGAGGTGATCGAGCAAAAGCAGGATGAAGATCGTCGCCGTCAGGAGGAGGAAACGGTCAAGGCGCGTAAGCTCGAGGAAATCCGTGAAGCGATCAACGACGCCGGGCTTTCTCTCGATGACTTGGTTGGCGAACAACCCAAGCGTCGCGGCCGTCCGCCCAAGAAGGACAAGCTCGAAAAGGCCTGAATGGCTTCGATCCGCCTTTAGACAGATCGCTCGGGTGGCCTCGTTCCAGAGAGCGGATGCTTTGCATCCGCTTTTCTTTTGTCAGTATCACCCACCATCGAGCGCTCTGTAATCGGTCGGGCAAGAGGATAGCCGTTGTCAGGAAGCCGTTTCCGCGGCGCTGATCTGCAGGTGCACGACCGGCAGGCGACGCAGATGATCGCTCAGCCACTGCACCAAGCGTGACTGTAGCTGGTTGCGCAATTGCGCAGGAGTTTCGGCATCGAGTTGTTCCAGCGTGTCGTCGAGCCAATCGGCGAAGGCCGTTTCGTCGAGTGGCGAAGCACCGGAATAATCGATCAGCAAGCGTCCCACGCGATGCCAGCCGCCACTCACCGTCATCACCGGCAAAACCAGATAGAAGCGTCCCTCGCGGGGCTGCCTGGATTGCGCTGCAGAATCCTCGAGACCTTGCAGGGCGTGGACCTGATCCTGATGGACGATATGCGGATTCTGTGCAATATGACGCTCGACGGTCAGCGTCGCGCGCTCGACACGGATCAGGTCGCCATTGCTGGGTGCGAGCGGTGCGTCGACTCCGCATGACTCGGCCAGCCGCTGGTGGGCTTCCTGGTGGCGGCGCTCACCATGAACCGGAAGCAACAGGCGCGGCTTGACCCACTCGTAGAAGGTCCGCAGTTCGTCCTGGGCCGGGTGGCCCGAGGCATGCAACTCGGGATGCCGGGTTTCCTCGAGTACCGCCACGTCCAGGCGTTTGAGCGCCAGTTGGAGGCGCTCGATCAACCGCTCGTTGCCAGGAATCGCCTTGGCCGAGAAGATCACCGTATCGCCGGCCTGTAGCTCCAGGTCGGGATGCCGACCCTGGGCGAGACGCGACAGGGCGGCCCGCGGCTCTCCCTGGCTGCCGGTGGCGATGATCAACACCTCCTCGGCAGGCAGGTAACCCAGATCGCGCACCGGCACCAATTGCGGGAAATCCTCCAGATAGCCCAGGTCACGCGCTGTGCGGACCATGCGTTCCATCGAGCGCCCCATCAGGCTGACACGGCGCCCGCAACGTGCGGCGGCGCGTCCCACGGCCAGCACACGCGCCAGGTTGCTGGCGAAGCAGGAGACGATGACGCGGCCTGTGCAGGCACCGATGGCGCTCTCCAGCGCCCGCGCGACGTCGCCTTCGCTACGCGACCAGCCGGGCAGGGTGGCATTGGTGGAATCGCCGACGAGCATGTCGACCGGTGCCAGCGAGGCATAGAGTCGCTCGTCGACCGGCCTGCCGATCAGCGGTTCGGGGTCGAGTTTCCAGTCGCCGGTATGCAGCACCCGATGATGGGGCGTGGTGAGCAGCAGCGCGCAGCTTTCGGGAATCGAGTGGGTCAGCGGCAGGTAGCGCAGCGTGAACGGCCCGCTCTCCAGCGCGTCGCCGGGCTCGACGATGCGGATTGCATCGACGGCCAGGCCGCGTTCCAGAAACTTGGCCCGCAGCAAACCGGCGGCCAGCGGGGTGGCGTAGATGGGGCAGTCCCAATGGGGCCACAGCCAGGCGGCGGCGCCGATATGGTCCTCGTGGCCATGGGTGATGATCAGCGCACGCGGACGAATGCCCAGCGGCGGCAGGCAACCCACGTCGGGCACCTGGAGTGGCGAATCGGGCAGATCCTGACGCAGCATCATCCCGCAATCGATGGCGATCCATTCATCGCCGTAGCCATAGAGGCTGAGGTTCATACCGATCTCGCCACAGCCTCCCAGCGGCAGGAAGTAGAGAGGCGGGCGTTTTCGGGGGCGGATCTGGACGCGAGATTGCAACATCAGTGACACGAGCTTGTGAGGGAGGCCCCACTATACGAGATGCGTTGCCCGGCCCACAACGAACGTAGCCAAGTCGGGGCAATTGGTTACAATGTGCGACCGTTCACGGTTTACCGAGAGTTCCCACCCCTTCATGTCGCATTCTTATCGCCTCATCGTGTCCTGTCCCGACCGGGTCGGCATCGTCGCCCGGGTGTCCAATTTCATCGCCGACCAGCATGGCTCGATCACCGAAGCCAATCAGCATTCGGACCTGGTCACCGGGCGCTTCTTCATGCGCTATGAGATCCGCTTCGACGCGGACGCGCCGGCGATCGAACATATCCGCGAGACGTTTCAGCCGATCGCCGAGACATTCGGCATGGATTGGTCGCTCCATGACAGCGCTCAGCGCAAGCGCATCGTACTGATGGTTTCCAAGGCCTCGCACTGCCTGGTGGATCTCCTGCATCGCTGGAATATCGGCGAGCTGGATTGTCAGATCCCCTGTGTGATCTCCAACCATGACGAACTGCGCTCGCTGGTCGAGTGGCACGGCATTCCCTTCCACCATGTGCCGGTCACGCCCGACGACAAGGCGACCGCTTTCGCCGAAACCGAGCGGCTGATCGCCGCGGCCCAGGCCGATGGCGTGGTCCTGGCGCGCTACATGCAGATCCTGCCGCCAGGGCTGTGCCAACGCTATGCCGGTCGGGTGATCAATATCCATCACAGCTTCCTGCCGTCATTCGCCGGCGCCAAGCCCTATCATCAGGCCTACGCCCGGGGCGTCAAGCTGATCGGGGCGACCTGTCATTACGTGACCGAAGAGCTGGATGCCGGGCCGATCATCGAGCAGGACGTGCATCGCATCACGCATTGCCACACCACCGAGGACCTGGTGCGCTTCGGCCGCGATATCGAGCGTGCAGTGCTCGCCCGGGGCTTGCGTTGGCATCTGCAGGATCGAGTACTGATCCACGGCAACAAGACGGTGGTGTTCGCCTGAGAAGGCGGCGTAGGGATCGTCGGGGGGCAGAGCGGGCGGTCAGGGAAACAGCGACAACTGGCGAGCGTCGTCGGGGGGCGCCAGACGCACGCCCACCCCGAGCAGGCGTACCGGCCGGCTGCCGCGCGCCCAGGCCTCGTCGAGCAGGGCGAGGCAGTGAGCGGCCTCGGGCCGTAGGCCGCCGCCCTCGAGCGTGGTCAATGTGAAGTCGTTGAAACGTACCTTGACGAATACGCCTTTGATCGCCGGGTTGCCGTGACGCGCCAGGCGTTCATGGAGGCGCTCGATCAGGGACGGCATCTGCGCGCGGCAGGCGGCGAGGTCGGGCAGGTCACGGTGGAAGGTGTTCTCGGCACTCACCGACTTGCGTTCGCGCTCGGTTCGCACCGGGCGATCGTCGATGCCGCGGGCGAGTTCGTAGAGCCGTCGGCCGAACTTGCCGAAGCGCTCGCTCAGCGCTTCCCGCGACCAATGCTGCAGGTCGGCGCAGGTGACGATGTTCAGCGAGGCCAGCTTGGCGGCGGTGGCCGGACCCACCCCATGCAGCTTGTTGACGGCTAGCGTGCTGATGAATGCCTCGACCTGGTCGGGCGCGATGACCGTCAGCCCGTCGGGCTTTTCCCAGTCGCTGGCGATCTTGGCGAGAAACTTGCTCGGCGCCACGCCCACCGAAACGCTGATGCCGGTACGCCGCATCGCCTCGCGCTTGATCCAGTCGGCCATCCAGGTCGCGCTGCCGCGAAAGCGGCGCACTTCGCTGACGTCGAGGAACGCTTCGTCGAGCGAGAGCGGCTCGACCAGCGGCGTCAGTTCGTGAAAGATCGCCTGGATGCGCTCGGAAACCGCCCGATAGCGCGGAAAATCAGGCGGCAGCAGCGTCAGGTCCGGACACAGACGCAGGGCCTGTCCGGTGGGCATGGCGGAGTGCACGCCGTAGCGTCGCGCCGGGTAATTGCAGGTGGCGATCACGCCGCGCTGCGCGGTACTGCCGCCGATCGCCAGCGGCACGTCGCGCAGCGCCGGGTTGTCGCGCATCTCCACCGCGGCGTAGAAGCAGTCACAGTCGGCATGCAGGATCTTGCGCATGGTTCATCCGTCAGACGGTGCCGATGTGGCGCGTCCTAACCCAGGGCCTGGCCATTGCCGCCGCGAATCACGCCGACGCCGACGCCCTCGATGTCCAGATGGTCATGGCGCAGATTGACCTCGATCGGTTCGAAGTCGGGGTTTTCGGCGATCAGCCATACGCGATGGCCCTCGCGCTTGAAGCGCTTGACGGTCACGTCATCCTCCAGGCGAGCCACCACGATCTGACCGTCGCGGACCCGATCGGTCCTGTGCACGGCGAGCAGATCACCCTCGAGGATTCCGGCGTCACGCATCGACAGCCCGCGTACGCGCAGCAGGTAATCGGCACGCGGCGAAAAGAAATCGGCGGGCAGCGGGCAGTAGCGATCGATATGCTCGGCGGCGAGCACCGGACTACCGGCAGCGACTTCACCGATGATCGGCAGGCCGCTTTCGTTGTCGGCGAGACCGGCTTCGTTCTCGAAGTTGGTCTGACCGGCCAGGCGTATGCCCCGCGAGGTGCCGGGGATCATGCGGATCACGCCCTTGCGGCTAAGCGCTCGCAGGTGCTCCTCGGCGGCGTTGGGCGAGCGGAAGCCCAGCGCACGAGCGATCTCGGCCCGGGTCGGCGGATAGCCCAGTTCATGCATG
Source organism: Halomonas sp. HP20-15 (assembly GCF_033446685.1). NCBI lineage: Bacteria > Pseudomonadati > Pseudomonadota > Gammaproteobacteria > Oceanospirillales > Halomonadaceae > Halomonas > Halomonas sp. HP20-15. The sequence goes on from NZ_JAWQLY010000010.1 coordinate 109,159, forward strand.
GTCTTGACGATGAAATCGTAGACGTTTTGCTGGCGCGGGGTAAGAGCGCGAGTCATGCGGCCTCCGCTGGTCGCTTAACGGGTTCGTGGTTAAGTATACAGCATGGAATTGCATCCAGTAATCGGCAAGTTTGCGCTCGGCTCGAATACCTACAGCGTGTACCAAGCGTTTGAAACGAGCCTGTTTGTTGAAGAAACGTTAACCGGGTAGAATCCCGGTTACGTTTTAAACAATCGTTTTCCAGCAGGCGGGATATGTCATGGCTCAGACCGACACAGTGACGCGGATACTCAATACCGCCGAAGTGCTGTTTGCCGAGCGCGGTTTTGCCGAGACGTCGTTGCGCAACATCACCAGCAAGGCCAAGGTCAACCTGGCGGCGGTGAACTACCATTTCGGCTCCAAGAAGGCGCTGATCCAGGCGGTCTTCGCGCGTTATCTGGACCCGTTCACGGAACGCTTCCATGCCACGCTCGACGAGCTCGAGACCCGCTACGGTGGCCAGCCGATCCCCCTGGAGGTGTTGCTGGAAAGCATGGCGCGCACCGTGCTCGAGGTGCCGGCCGAGCGCAACAGTCTCAAGGTGTTCATGCGCCTGCTGGGACTGGCCTACACTCAGGCCCAGGGGCATCTGCGCGGTTATATCCAGCAGCAGTACGGCAGCGTCTTCACGCGCTTCGCCGAACTGGTACGCAAGGCCACCCCCGAGCTTCCCGATAGCGAGCGTTTCTGGCGGCTGCACTTCATGCTGGGCACGGTGATCTTCACGCTTTCCGGGCTCGATGCGCTGCGCGACATCGCCGAACAGGACTATGGCGAGCATGTCAGCGTCCGTGAGCTGATCCGCCGCCTGCGGCCGGTGGTGGTTGCCGGGATGAACGCGCCGCTGCCCGAGGACCCACACGCAATGGCGGGGTAAGCATGCGAACACCGCGACTCAATGAATTGCCGCCGGCGGGCGCGCTATGGCTCGAGATCGATCTGGCGCGTCAGTCGCTGACCGTTTGGCAGGGCCGGGAAGCGCTGGCATGCCATGCCATCTCGTCGGGCGTCGCGGGTAACGGGCAGCGCGACGGCAGCGGCCAGACGCCGCTGGGCTGGCATTATGTACGTGCGGCGATCGGCGGTGGCGAGCCGCCGGGCACGGTGTTTCGCGGCCGCCGACCCACCGGCGAGGTGTTTGGCCCCGAACTGGCGGCGGCCCACCCCCAGCGCGACTGGATTCTCACGCGGATCCTCTGGTTGTGCGGGCTGGAGCGCGGTTTCAATCGCGGTGGTGCCGTCGACTCCCAGCGCCGCTATATTTACCTGCACGGCACGCCAGACACGGAGCCGATGGGGCGGCCCGCCTCGCACGGCTGCATACGGCTGCGCGACGAGGCGTTACTCAGCCTGTTCGAGCGGGCCGGGCCGGGTACGCCGGTGTGGCTGCACGACTGACCGTCAATGCCTGTTGTCGGGGCCGTCATTGGTCTAGAATCGGCCCCCCTCAAAGCCAAGGACTCCGACCATGACCCAACCGCTCGGCCCGGTGATGCTGGATCTCGAAGGGACTACTGTGAGTCGCGCCGAGCGCGAACTGCTGATGCGCCCCGAAGTCGGCGGCGTGATCCTGTTCGCGCGCAACGTCGTCGATGCGGCCCAGATCGGCGAGCTATGCGCCAGCCTGCGCCAGGTGCGTCCGGACCTGCTGTTGGGGATCGACCAGGAGGGTGGACGGGTCCAGCGGCTGCGCGAGGGCGTGACGCGGTTGCCGTCGATGGCCCGGCTGGGCCGCTGTTACGTGAGCGACCCCCAGCGCTGCCTGCATCTATGCCAGGAAGCCGGGTGGTTATTGGGCATGGAAATGGCGGCCTGCGGGCTCGATCTGAGCTTCGCCCCGGTGCTCGACGTCGACGCCGGCATTTCCAGCGTGATCGGCGATCGTAGCTTCTCGACGGATCCGCACGCCGTGGCGACGATGGGCGGCGCGTTCATCGACGGTCTTCACGAGGCCGGCATGGTCGCCGTGGGCAAGCACTTCCCGGGACATGGCGGTACCGCCGCCGACTCGCATACCCACGAGGTCGTCGACGAGCGGCCGCTGCAGGCGCTTAGGGCCCACGACCTGATCCCCTTCGCCGAACTGGCCGGACGGCTCGACGGCATCATGCCCGCGCACGTGGTCTATCCGGCGTTCGACGCGCGGCCGGCCGGTTACTCGCCGAGCTGGTTGGGGCTGCTGCGCGAGGAACTGGGCTTTCGCGGCACGATCTTCTCGGACGATCTGTCGATGGCGGCCGCGCACACCGCGGGCGATCCCGCCGCGCGCGCCCTGCAGGCGCTCGATGCCGGCTGCGACATGGTGCTGGTGTGCAACGACCGCGACGCCGCCCGGTCGGTCGTCGAGGCCTGCGCGGGGCGCGCTTCCAAGCGCCCGGCCAAGTTGCGCTACGGCCGTGCCCGGCCGGGGCTCGATACGCTGACGGCGCTGAGCCGCTGGCGCAAGGCCCACGCGCAGCTCGAGGCGCTGGTCGACGAGCCCGCGGACCCCGCGCCGCGGGGTTGAGCATGCTGGAGGTACTGGCGCCACTCGAAGACTGGGTCAGCAGCCGTTTAGGGCTACCCGGCTGGTTGCTCACACCGACGGTAATCCTGGCGCTGGCGCTGGCCGCCGACCTGTTTACCCGGCTGGTGGTCTGGCGCGGGGTGCAGCTGCTGGAAAAGACCCGCAATCGTTGGGACGACACCCTGCTGCTGGCGGTGCGTCGTCCGCTCTGGGTGGGCATCTGGGGAACCGCGATCGTCGGCATGGCGAGCCTGCTCGCCGAGCGCTTCGGCAACCAGTGGGCGAGCGAGCATGCGCCCACCGCGCTATGGCTGTTCATGCTGGCAATGATCGGCTGGAGCGGGATTCGCCTGACCCGACTGATCGAGAAGCGCCTGGTATTTCCGCCGGCCAAGCACCCCGGTCGGCCGCTGGATGCCTCGACCGCCTCGGCGATCAGCAAGCTGATCGGGGCGACGATTCTCACCCTGGTGATTCTCGCCATGCTCCAGGCGCTGGGCATGTCGATTTCAGGCCTGCTGGCCTTCGGTGGCGCCGGCGGGCTGATTGTCGGCTTCGCCGCGCGCAACGTGCTGTCCAACTTCTTCGGCGGCCTGGCGATCCATCTCGACAATCCGTTCAAGGTCGGCGATTGGGTCAGCTCGCCGGATCGCGAAATCGAGGGCGTCGTCGAGGACATCGGCTGGCGGTTGACGCGCATTCGTACCTTCGATTCGCGTCCGCTCTACGTACCCAACATGATTTTCGGCTCGATCGCCGTGGTCAATCCCTCGCGCATGCTTAACCGCCGCATCTTCGAGACGCTGGGGCTGCGCTATCGCGACATCGGCGAGGTCGGCGATATCGTCGCGCAGATACGCCACTATCTGGAGCAGCACGATTCGATCGACCAGGACAATCTGCTGTTGGTCAATTTTTATACCTATGGCGCCTACTCGCTGGATATCCTGATTCACGCCTATACCCATACGACCGATTGGGGCGAGCATCAGGCGATCAAGCAGGAAGTGCTGTTGCGCATCGCCGCTATCGTCGACGAGGCGGGTGCGGCAATCGCCATGCCGAGCCGCGAGTTGCACCTCTCCGATGGCTTGCCGTTTCGCCAGGCCGAGGAAGCGCAAAGCTCTAAAGAAGACGCCGAAGCGTCCCAATACAGCGGCGAAAGACCGCCTTCAACGCTGGATTCATCGCGCCACGCCGCTTCCCACAAGGAGCGCGCGCGTGGACCTTCCGCAAGCGACAGTGACGCCAATTCCGATGCCTGAACACGATAGCACGCACCACGATTCCCTCACCTCCATGCGCGAGCTCATGGACAACGCCGATTGTCTGATCTCTCAGTCCCAAGTCGAGCGCGCGCTCGACCGCATGGCCGAGGCGATCACCGACAAGCTGGGCGACAAGCTGCCGGTCTTCTACTGCGTGATGAATGGCGGGCTGATCACCACCGGCCACCTGCTGACGCGGCTGGGCTTCCCGCTCGAGGTCGATTACCTCCACGCGACTCGTTACCGTGGCGGCACGCGCGGCGGCGAGCTGTTCTGGCGGGTATCGCCGGAAGTACCGATGGCGGGCCGGCATGTGGTGATCGTAGACGACATTCTCGACGAGGGCGCTACGCTGGCGGCGATTCTAAGCTACTGCCGTGAAGCCGGCGCCGCCAGCATCTCGACTGCGGTGCTGGTCGACAAGCGCCACGAGCGCAAGGCGGCACCGGATCTCAAGGCCGATTACTGCGGCCTCGAGGTCGAGGATCGCTATGTGTTCGGTTTCGGCATGGACTACAAGGGCTATTGGCGCAACGCGCCGGGCATTTTCGCCCCCAAGGGCATGTAGCGCCATCGCCGGTTGGCTGGCGCCTTTTGCGAGGATCAGCGAATGCTGGCCATCATCGGCGGTAGCGGATTCACCACCCTGGCCGGACTCGAAGTCATCAAGCGCCACTCGGCAGAAACGCCGCTGGGGGCGGCTTCGGCGAGTGTGATCCAGGGCACCCTGGGGGATAGCCAGGTGCTGTTTCTGGCCCGTCACGGTCATCCGCACAAGCTCCCCCCGCATCGCATCAACTACCGGGCCAACCTATGGGCACTGCGCCAGACCGGCGCCAGCCGCATCGTCGCCGTCAATGCGGTGGGCGCGATCGATCCGCTGCTCGCGGCGGGCACGCTGGTGGTTCCCGACCAACTGATCGACTACACGGTGGGGCGCGAGTCGAGTTACTTCGACGGACGCTACAAGCCGCTCAAGCACATCGACTTCTCGGCGCCGTATAGCGAGACGCTGCGCCGGCAACTGCTGGCGGCCGGGGCGCAGGCCGGCGAGACGCTGGCGGCTGGCGGAGTCTATGGCTGCACCCAGGGGCCGCGGCTGGAAACCGCCGCGGAGATCGCTCGCCTGGCGCGGGACGGCTGTCGACTGGTGGGCATGACCGGGATGCCCGAGGCGGTATTGGCGCGCGAGCTGGCGATCCCCTATGCCTGCCTGGCGATAGTGACCAATTCTGCGGCAGGCGTCCCTGCGGCAGGCGTTCCTGCGGCAGGCGTCGCTGACGGCGAAATTAGCATGGCCGAGATCGACGCCGCGCTGGTCACCGGCGTCGAGCGCGTCAAGCGGGTCATCGCGGCGCTGTTGGGCTAGCTAACGCCAAGGTCGTGGCGATGGCGCCTCCGTTGCAGCCCGAGCCGCCGACTACAGCCCCAGCTCCTGGGTGGCGGACTCGCGCATCTTGAACTTCTGGATCTTGCCGGTGACGGTCATCGGGAAGGCATCGACGAACTTGACGTAGCGCGGCACCTTGTAGTGTGCGATGCGGCCCTGACAGAACGCCCGGAGTCCTTCCTCGTCGAGTTGCTGGCCCTCGACCAGCTTGACCCACGCCATCACCTCCTCGCCGTACTTGTCGTCGGGGACGCCGATCACCTGGACGTCGGAAATCGCCGGGTGCGTGTAGAGGAAGTCCTCGATCTCACGGGGATAGATGTTCTCGCCGCCGCGGATGATCATGTCCTTGATGCGCCCGGTGATCGCCACGTAACCGTCGTCGTCCATCTGTGCCAGGTCGCCGGTATGCATCCAGCCGGCGGCGTCGATCGCCTGGTCGGTGGCCTCGGGGTTCTGCCAGTAGCCGAGCATCACGCTATAGCCGCGGGTGCATAGCTCGCCGCGTTCGCCGCGTGGCACGATGCGTCCGGTCGAGGGATCGACCAGCTTGACCTCCTGATGGGGGTGAATGGTACCGACGGTGGTCACGCGCTTGTCGAGCGGGGCGTCGGTCTGGGTCTGCAGGCTCACCGGGCTGGTTTCGGTCATGCCGTAGCAGATGCTGACTTCCTGCATGTGCAGCTTGTCGATCACCTGACGCATCACCTCGATGGGGCAGATCGAGCCGGCCATGATCCCGGTGCGCAGCGACGACAGGTCGAAGCGGGCGAACTCGGGATGCTCGAGTTCGGCGATGAACATCGTCGGCACGCCGTAGAGGGCGGTGGCGCGCTCCTCGGCCACCGTCTCGAGGGTGGCCAGCGCATCGAAGCCCTCGCCGGGATAGATCATCGCCGCGCCATGGGTCATGCAGCCCAGGTTGCCCATCACCATGCCGAAGCAGTGATACAGCGGAACCGGAATCACCATGCGGTCCTCGGCGGTCAGGCCGATGCGTTCGGCGACGAAGAAGCCATTGTTGAGGATGTTGTGGTGCGACAGCGTGGCGCCCTTGGGCGCGCCGGTGGTCCCCGAGGTGTATTGGATGTTGATCGGATCGTCGAACTGCAGGCTGGCCTGCAGGGCGGCGAGTTCCTCGGCGCTCGTCTCGCCGGCGCGCTCGAGCAGTGCATTCCAGGTGAGCATGCCGGGCAGCGCCCAGTCCTCATCGAGACACACCACGCGCTTGAGCTCGGGCAGCCGTTCGCCGGCGAGCGCCGCGCCGGCCTGCTCGTTGAGTGCCGGCACCAGCTCGGCGACCATGTCGGCGTAGCGCGAGGTCTTGAAGGCGCCCTGCAGGATCAGCGTCGAGGTACCCGACTGGCGCAGCGCGTATTCGAGTTCATGGCTGCGATAACTGGGATTGATGTTGACCAGGATGGCGCCGATCTTGGCGGTGGCGAACTGGGTGATCGCCCACTCGGCGCGGTTGGTCGCCCAGATGCCGACCCGATCGCCGCTCGCCACACCCACGGCGAGCAGGGCGCGCGCGGCGCGATCGACCTCGGCTCGAAGGCTCGTCCAGCTATAGCGCAATCCCTGGTGTCGGCTGATCAGCGCATCGCGATCGGGGTGGCGGGCGACGGTTGCGTCGAAACAGTCACCGATGGTCTCGCCCTTGAGCGGCCGCTCGGCGATGCCGCTGACGTAGCTGGGGCGAGTGTCCGGGACGGTGCGGGTGGTGGCTTGGCGTGTCATCGTCTCGATTCCTGCTTGTTATTGTGGGCTCGGGCAATGCCTTGAAAGCTGTGGTGTGTGGAAACCAACGGTTCAGGAGCTGGCGCGTTGCCGTGACAGCACGGCCAGCGAGTCGCGGCAGCGTGCCTCGACGTCGTCGAGTTCGTTCTGCAGAGCCTGAATGTCACGTAGCTGCTGGGTGAGCGCGGCGCGCTTCTCATCGAGGATGTCCAGCATGCGACGTAGCTGGCGCTCATCGCCGTCGGGCGCATGATCGTAAAGATGGATGACCTCGCGGATCTCGGCCAGCGAAAAGCCCAGGCGCTTGCCGCGTAGGGTCAGCTTGAGACGCACCCGGTCCTTGTCGTGATAGATGCGTGTCTGGCCGCGGCGCTCGGGCTCGAGCAGGCCTTCCTGTTCGTAGAAGCGGATGGTGCGCGGGGTAACCTCGTAGCGCCGTGCCAGCTCGCCGATGGTGTAGGTGCGGCGGTTGCTGTCGTGCGCGTCGGCGGAGCTGGCGGGGGTCGTCTCTGGCATGCGGCTGATCCTCGCGGTCGGTGGGGATGACGCCGATGTCATCGTGCCCGTCGCCCTAGGCTAGAGTAGCCTTACGTTTACGTAAAGTAGACTAACGGCCGTCTTGCCCGCCCACCGCGCGCTGCTAGGTTAGAGCGACGAGCCACGCAAATGCCATGAGCCCGTCGGGGCGCGCAGTAGATCAGCGCCGAGCCCGACAGGCTCCCCACCGAGGAATACCGGTCATGGACTTCGCTTTGAGTGACGACCAACGAGCCCTGCAGCAGGCCGCTGCCGACTTCGCCCGGGCCGAGCTCGCCCCACACGCCGCCGAGTGGGACGCCACCGCGCACTTTCCCGTGGAGGTCATCCGTCGCGCCGGCGAAGCCGGCTTTCTGGCCATCTACGTCGATGAGGCGCGCGGCGGGCTGGGGCTGTCGCGCCTCGACGCCGCGCTGATCTTCGAGCAACTCGCCCAAGGCTGCGTGTCGACCACCGCCTACCTGACGATTCACAACATGGCGACCTGGATGATCGCCAACTGGGGCGGCGAGGCGCTGCGCGAGACCTGGATGGAGCGGCTGGTCAGCGGCGAGCGGCTGGCCTCCTACTGCCTGACCGAACCCGGTGCCGGTTCCGACGCCGCCAGCCTGCTGACCCGGGCGGTGCGCGACGGCGATGAGTATCGCCTGACCGGCAGCAAGATGTTCATCTCCGGCGCCGGGGCCACCGAGGTGCTGGTGGTGATGGCACGTACCGGCGCGGCGGATTCGGGCGCGGCGGGAATCTCGACCTTTCTGGTACCCGCCGACAGCGCGGGAATCGAGTACGGCAAGAACGAGGAGAAGATGGGCTGGAAGAGCCAGCCGACCCGGCTGGTCAGCTTCGACGATGTGCGGGTGCCCGCCGGCAACCGACTGGGCGAGGAGGGCGAGGGCTTCAAGCTGGCCATGAAGGGGCTCGATGGCGGGCGGCTGAATATCGCCAGCTGTTCGCTGGGTGCGGCCCAGCAGGCGCTGACGCTGTCCCGCGACTATCTTCATGAGCGTAAGCAGTTCGGCCGTGAGCTGGCGACGTTCCAGGCCCTGCAATTCAAGTTCGCCGACATGGCCAGCGAGTTGCTCAGTGCCCGGCTGATGGTCCGCCATGCCGCCTGGCAGCTCGATCGCGGCGATCCCCAGGCGCCGGCCCACTGCGCGATGGCCAAGCGACTGGCCACCGACATCGGCTTCCAGGTCTGTAACGATGCCCTGCAACTGCATGGCGGTTATGGCTACATCAGGGAATACCCGCTCGAGCGGCTGGTGCGCGATACCCGCGTTCACCAGATCCTCGAGGGGACCAACGAGATCATGCGCCTGATCGCCGCGCGCCGGCTGTTCGAGCCGGGCGTCGTCGAGCTGCTGCAATGAGCGGTGCGCCCGCTCGGCCGAGACAACAACGAACGGGAGACGCCAGACGATGACCCAGGATGTCGTGCTTTTCGACGAGTGGACGACCCGCGACGAGCGTCGCATCGGGGTGGCCACGCTCAACGCGCCGCGCTCGCTCAACGCCTTGTCGCTGGCGATGATCGAGCAATTGCTGGAGCGCCTGGAGCGGTGGGCCGCCGACCCGGCGATCGCCGCGGTGTGGCTCGAGGGGGCGGGCGACAAGGCGTTCTGCGCCGGTGGCGACGTGGTCGCCCTGTACCGGGCGATGAGCGATACCGAAGGCCCCGACGATGCCGACTTCGCCACTCGCTATTTCACCGCCGAGTACCGTCTCGACTATCGCATCCATCGTTATCCCAAGCCGCTGATCGCCTGGGGCGACGGCATCATCATGGGCGGTGGCCTGGGCCTGATGGCCGGCGCCGGCGAGCGGGTGGTCACCGAAACCTCGCGCATCGCCATGCCCGAGATCACCATCGGGCTGTACCCCGACATCGGCGCCAGCTGGTTTTTGAGTCGCATGCCCAGCGCCCTGGGCGCCTACCTGGGGCTGACCGGCGCGCAGTTGAACGCCCGCGATGCCTTGCTGGCGGGGCTGGCCGATCGTTTCATTCCCCGCGAGCGGCGCGAGGCGGTGATCGCCGCCCTGCAGCTGGGCGAGCTCGCCCGCCCGGGCGCCGTGGCCGAAATACTGGCCGGTTTCGAGGCGCGCGACCAGGCGCCCGAAAGTCCGCTGTTGACCCATTTCGACCTTATTCAGAAGCTGGTCGGGGTGCCCCATCTCGGCGGTGCCGTGCAGCGCATCCTCGAAGACGGTCACGACGACCCCTGGCTGGCCGCCAATCGCCAGCGCCTGGCGGACGGCTGCCCGATCACCGCTCACCTGATCTGGCGCATGCGCGAGCGCCATCGCCACTCGAGCCTCGCCGATACCTTCCGCGACGAGCTCAACCTGTCGGTGCAGTGCACGCGACATGCCGATCTCGCCGAAGGCGTGCGGGCGCTGCTGATCGACAAGGACAAGACACCGCGCTGGTCGTATCCCGACGTGGTCAGCGTTCCGGCGTCGGCCGTCGACGACTTCCTGGCGCCGCTATGGTCGCCCACAGAACATCCGTTGCGCGACCTTTGAGGCCGGATCGAGTCGGTCGCCGGTAACAACAACAAACCAGAGGAGCACAGTCATGTCAGCCATAAGAAAAGTCGCCTTCATCGGACTGGGTAACATGGGCGCACCAATGGCCGAGAACCTGATCAAGGCCGGTCACCAGGTGAGGGTCTTCGACCTGGTCGAGGCCGCCATGCACACGCTCGAACAGGCCGGTGCCCAGCGCGCCGCCACCGCCGGGGAAGCCGCCCGCGGCGTCGATGTGGTGATCTCGATGCTGCCCGCCGGCGCCCACGTGCGCAGTCTCTACCTGGGCGACGACGGCGCGCCGGGCCTGCTCGATTCGCTCGACGCCAAGCCGCTGTTGATCGATGCCTCGACCATCGCGCCCGACGATGCACGCACGGTCGCCGAGGCTGCCGCGGAGCGCGGCCTGGACTATCTCGACGCGCCGGTATCGGGCGGCGTCGGTGGCGCACGGGCCGGCACCCTGACCTTCATCGTCGGCGGCAGCGCCGAGGCATACGCCCAGGCCCGGCCGCTGCTCGAGGCCATGGGCAAGAACGTCTTCCACGCCGGCGACAGCGGCGCCGGCCAGGTCGCCAAGCTGTGCAACAACATGCTGCTGGGCATCCTCATGAGCGGGACCGCCGAGGCGCTGGCTCTGGGCGTCAGCAACGGCCTCGACCCGGCGGTGCTCTCGGAGATCATGAAGCAGAGTTCGGGCGGCAACTGGGCGCTCAACGTCTACAACCCCTGGCCGGGCGTGATGGAACAGGCGCCGGCCTCCAACGATTACCAGGGCGGGTTCCTGGTCGACCTGATGGGCAAGGATCTGGGGCTGGCGACGACGCTGGCGCTGGAGTCGCGCGCAGCGATCCCGATGGGCGCGCAGGCGCGCAACCTTTTTGCCTTGCACGCCGCCCGGGGCAACGGACGGCTCGACTTCTCGAGCATCCAGCGCTTCTACCGTCCCGGCGAGCAGGACGCGTGATGCAGCATGCCCGCCGCCGATGTGCATTGCCCGGCGCTGACGGGCTTCTATGCTGAGGGGAGGCCGCCGGCCGACAACCCACTCTGAAGCCGAGGAGGTAGCGTGATGCCCAAGGTACTGCTTGCGGTCGCCGATGGCAGCGAAGATATCGAAACCGTGACCCTGATCGACGTATTGCGACGCGCCGATATCCAGGTCAGCGTCGCATCGGCAACCAGCGAGGTCACGCTGACCCTGGCGCGAGGCACCCGACTGATCGCCGACACCCGCCTGGCCGACATCGACCCCGACAGCGAATTCGATGCCATCGTCCTGCCCGGCGGCATGCCCGGCGCCGAGCGCCTGCGTGACAGCGAGACGCTGACCACGCTGCTGCAGCGTCAACGCCAGCGTGAGGGCTGGATCGCCGCCATCTGCGCTGCGCCCGGCGTGGTGCTGGCCGCCCACGACCTGGTGCGCGGCTACATGGTCACCGGCTTCCCGGCCTTCCAGGCAGCGCTGAACGATGCCGGTGGCCATCTCTCGCAGCATCCGGTGGTCGAGGACGGTCGGCTGCTGACCAGCCAGGGCCCGGCGACGGCGATGGGCTTCGCGTTGCATCTGGTGGGCTTGCTGGTCGACGAGGCGACCGAGCGGCGCATCGCCGAGGGCTTGCTGGCCGCCAGTCAGGAATCGGCCCTCCAGAGACACTAACCCGCTTCAAGGAGAACCCGATGGCCGCGACGACCCCGGTCGACTGGCGCGATCCACTGTGCCTGTCGGCGCAATTGAGCGACGAGCAGCGCCAGGTACAGCGAACCGCCCACGACTATTGCCAGCAACGGCTGATGCCGCGGGTGCTCGAGGCCAATCGCCACGAGCATTTCGATCCCTCGATCATGACCGAGATGGGCGCACTGGGGTTGCTCGGCGCGACGCTCGACGGCTACGGAGCGGCGGGTCTCGATTACGTCAGCTATGGCCTGATCGCCCGCGAGGTGGAGCGGGTCGATTCCGGTTATCGCAGCGCGCTGAGCGTACAGTCGAGCCTGGTGATCTATCCGATCCATGCCTTCGGCAGCGAGGCCCAGCGCGAGCGTTACCTGCCGCGGCTGGTCAGTGGCGAATGGATCGGCTGCTTCGGGCTCACCGAGCCCGACCACGGCTCGGATCCCAACGGCATGGCGACCCGCGCCCGACGGGTCGATGGCGGCTGGCGTCTCGATGGCAGCAAGACCTGGATCACCAACGCCCCGGTCGCCGACGTCTTCGTGGTATGGGCCAAGGACGATGACGGCCGGTTGCGCGGTTTCGTGCTCGAGCGCGGCATGCCGGGGCTGTCGACCCCGGCGATCGAGGGCAAGTTCAGCCTGCGCGCCTCGAGCACCGGCCAGATCGTGCTGCAGGACGTGAGGGTCGACGACGGTGCCTGCCTGGCGAACGTCAGTGGGCTTAAGGGGCCGTTCTCATGCCTCAATCGGGCACGTTTCGGCATCGCCTGGGGCAGCATGGGCGCCGCCGAGTTCTGCTGGCAGGCGGCGCGCGACTATACCCTGACGCGCCATCAGTTCGGCCGGCCGCTGGCCGCCAACCAGTTGATCCAGAAGAAGCTCGCCGACATGCAGACCGAGATCGCGCTGGGCCTGCAGGCGGCGCTGCGCGTCGGCCGGCTGATCGACGAGGGCCAACTGATCCCCGAGGCGATCTCGCTGATCAAGCGCAACAATGCCGGCAAGGCGCTGGACATCGCCCGCCAGGCGCGCGACATGCACGGCGGCAACGGGGTCAGCGACGAGTACCACGTGATCCGCCATCTGATGAACCTCGAGGCGGTCAATACCTACGAGGGGACTCACGATATCCATGCCCTGATCCTGGGGCGCTGCCAGACCGGCATCCAGGCCTTCAGCGCGGACTGAAGCGCCGCTGCAGCCCGGTCTCGGCGATCAGCCGGGTGGAGATCTCCTCGATCGAGAAGCGCGTGGTATCGATGTAGGGGATGTGGTAGCGACGGTACAGCGCTTCGGCCTGCTGGATCTCCTGCAGGCACTGGTCGATCGAGCAGTAGCGGCTGTTGGGCCGGCGCTCGGAGCGGATCGCCGCCAGCCGGCGCGGGTCGATGGTCAGGCCGAACAGCTTGTGGCGGTAGGGCGCCAGGGCGCTCGGCATCTTGAGGTTGCCATCCTCGTCCTGGTCGTCCTCGGTCAGTGGGTAATTGGCCGCGCGGATGCCGAACTGCAGCGCCAGATAAAGCGAGGTCGGCGTCTTGCCGCAGCGCGACACGCCGGTCAGGATCACGTCGGCGCTGTCGTAGTGCTGGGTGCGTGCCCCGTCGTCGTTGTCCAGCGCGAAGTGCACCGAGTCGATGCGATGCATGTAGATGTCGTCGCGACCGATGGCGTGGGTACGGCCCACCGAATAGGAGGAGTGGACCTTGAGCTCCTCCTCGAGCGGCGCCAGAAAGGTGGTGAAGACGTCGACCTTGAAGCCCGGCACGCGGCTGATGATGTCGCGGATGGTCTGATCGACGATGGTGTCGATGATGATCGGCGTCTCGCCGTCGCGCGCCGCGGTGGCGGCGATCACCTCGGCGAGGTTGTGCGCCTTCTCGTTGCTGTCGATGTACGGCTTGGTGACCATCTTGATTTCGAGGCTCTCGAACTGGGCCAGCAGGCTGCGGCCCAGGGTCTCGGCGGTGATGCCGGTTCCGTCGGAGATGAAGAAGGCGGTGCGGGACATGCCGGTTTTCTCGCGGGAAGTTCGTTGCATTGTCGATGCTCGACGCCGGCGCGGCAAGCCACCGGTGTCGACTACAGGAATGTGACGAAAAGCGCCAATGTTGTAAAAATACTCCAGTGACTTCGCTATTAGACTAATGGCGAATACGATCCTCGCTTGGTAGGGTGCTGACATCTGCCAGGACGGCGCATTCGGCGCCCAGGGCGTCATGGACCGAAACGAGGGGACCTCTCTTGGAACACTATATCGAATGGTTCGACAGTCTCGGTATGGACGATGTCGAACGGGTGGGCGGCAAGAACGCCTCGCTGGGCGAAATGATCTCAAATCTGGCCGGCGCCGGGGTCACGGTGCCCGGCGGCTTCGCCACCACCGCGTTCGCCTACCGCCAGTTCCTGGCCCACGAGGGGCTCAACGAGCGCATCAACGAAGCCTTGGCGCGCCTCGACGTCGACGATGTCAACGAGTTGGTGCGCGTGGGTGGCGAAATACGCCAGTGGGTGATCGACACCCCGCTGCCGCCGGAATTCGAGGTGGCGCTGCGCGATGCCTATCGCGAACTCGAGTCGCGTCACACCAACCTCAAGGTCGCGGTGCGCTCATCGGCGACCGCGGAAGACCTGCCCGACGCCTCTTTCGCCGGCCAACAGGAAACCTTCCTCAACATCGAGGGCTTCGATAACGTCAAGCGGGCGGTTCACGAGGTGTTCGCCTCGCTGTTCAACGACCGGGCGATCTCCTATCGCGTGCACCGCGGTTTCGATCACGACCAGGTCGCGCTGTCGGCGGGCATCCAGAAGATGGTGCGTTCCGAGACCGGGGCCAGCGGCGTGATGTTCACCCTGGATACCGAATCCGGCTATCGCGATGCGGTCTTCATCACCGGCTCCTGGGGGCTGGGCGAGACCGTGGTCCAGGGCGCGGTCAATCCCGACGAGTTCTACGTCCACAAGCCGACGCTGGCCGCCGGGCGCCCCGCAGTACTGCGCCGCACGCTGGGTTCCAAGCTGATCAAGATGACCTACACCGACGAGGCCTCGGCGGGCAAGTCGGTGCAGACCGTCGATGTCGCTCCCGCCGATCGTGCACGTTTCTGCATCGACGACGAGGCGGTGATGGCGTTGGCGCGCCAGGCGGTGACCATCGAGCAGCACTACGGACGGCCGATGGATATCGAATGGGCCCGCGACGGCGACGACGGCAAACTGTACATCGTCCAGGCGCGCCCGGAAACCGTGGTCTCCAACCAGCAGGGCGGCAAGCTCGAGCGCTTCCAGCTCAAGCAGAAGGGCCGGTTGCTGATCTCGGGACGGGCGATCGGCCAGCGCATCGGCCGCGGCGCGATCAAGGTGATCGAGACCTCGGCGCAGATGGACAAGGTCAACAACGGCGACATCCTGGTTACCGACATGACCGATCCCGACTGGGAGCCGGTGATGAAGCGCGCCTCGGCGATCGTTACCAACCGCGGCGGACGCACCTGCCACGCGGCGATCATCGCCCGCGAACTGGGCATCCCGGCGGTGGTCGGCTGCGGCGATGCCACCGACGTGCTCGAGGATGGCCGCGAGGTCACCGTTTCGTGCGCCGAGGGCGATACCGGACACGTCTACGACGGGCTGCTCGACTACGACTGCACGACCACCAGCGTCGACAGCATGCCCGACCTGCCGTTCAAGATCATGATGAACGTCGGCAACCCCGATCGCGCCTTCAACTTCGCCAGCCTGCCCAATGCCGGTGTCGGCCTGGCGCGTCTCGAGTTCATCATCAACCGCATGATCGGCGTGCATCCCAAGGCGCTGCTGGAGTACGACCGGCTGCCCGCCGACCTGCAGCAGATCATCGACGTGCGTACCGCCGGCTATCGCGATCCGGTGACCTTCTATGTCGACAAGCTGGTCGAGGGCATCTCGACCCTGGCGGCGTCGTTCTATCCCAAGCCGGTGATCGTACGGCTGTCGGACTTCAAGTCCAACGAGTACGAGAACCTGATCGGCGGCAAGCTCTACGAGCCCGGCGAAGAGAACCCGATGCTCGGCTTCCGCGGCGCTTCGCGCTATATCTCCGAGACGTTCCGGCCGTGTTTCGAGCTCGAGTGCCAGGCGCTCAAGCGGGTGCGCGACGAGATGGGCCTGGACAATGTCGAGATCATGGTGCCGTTCGTACGCACCCCGGACGAAGGGCGCCAGGTGGTCGAGCTGCTCGAGGCCAACGGCTTGAAGCGCGGCGATCGCGGGCTGCGCATCATCATGATGTGCGAACTGCCGACCAATGCGCTGCTGGCCGAGGACTTCCTGCAGTACTTCGATGGCTTCTCGATCGGCTCCAACGACCTGACCCAATTGACGCTGGGTCTGGATCGCGACTCGGGGATCGTCGCCCACCTGTTCGAGGAGCGCGATCCGGCGGTCAAGAAGCTGCTGGCGATGGCCATCGCCGCCTGCCGAGAGCAGGGCAAGTACGTGGGTATCTGCGGCCAGGGGCCGTCGGATCATCCCGATCTTGCCAAATGGCTGATGGAGCAGGGCATCGATTCGGTATCGCTGAATCCCGATGCGGTACTCGAAACCTGGTTCATGCTGGCCGGCGAGACCCTGGCCTGACCCACCCGCACCCAGCGATGAAGACGCCCGGCACGTTCAACGACGCGCCGGGCGTCGTCGTTTTCGGTAGCGCTTGAAAGCACTGCGTGTCATCACCCTCGGCAGCAACGAAGCCCGGGTAGCGTGCGTTACGGAATTCAGGAGTGCAGCCAGTTGCGCAGCTTGAGCAACAGCAGTTCGCCATCGCTGAGCGCGTGGCGTTCGGCCAGCACTTCGGCGAGCAGCGCCGGCCGGTCGGTGATGATGTTGTCGACGCCCAGGTCGATCAGCCGCGACATCTGCGCGCGGCCGTTGACCGTCCAGGCATGCAGCGCGTAGCCACGGCGATGAATGGCATCGGCGAGATCCTCGCTGATGCGGTTGTAACGTAGCCCCACCGCATCGATGTCGCCCAGATTGAGGCCGCCGCGGACCACGAACTGGGCGAACAGCGTGGTGCGTAGTGTCGGCTCGCGCCGCTCGACCGCGCGGATCGCCGCGGGCGACAGCGACGCCAGCACGAACTGATCGTAG
This sequence comes from Halomonas sp. HP20-15, assembly GCF_033446685.1. Lineage (NCBI taxonomy): Bacteria > Pseudomonadati > Pseudomonadota > Gammaproteobacteria > Oceanospirillales > Halomonadaceae > Halomonas > Halomonas sp. HP20-15. Next base: position 125,972 of record NZ_JAWQLY010000010.1, read on the forward strand.
CGCTGGCGCGGGAGTTGGTCGAGCACTGCATTCGCCAGCCTCTCGGCGTTGTCGCCGACCGGTTTGAGTTCGATATAAAGATTGCTGCGGCCCCGTGACAGTCGCAGGACCTCTGCCAGGGTGGGGATGCCCTGACCGACGAAAGCATCGCCGAACCAACTGCCTACATCGACCTCGCGAATGTTCTCGAGCGTCATGTCGCTGAGCCGCTTATCGAGCCCAAGCAGCCGCTGCAGGCTGTCGTCGTGGGCGACCACCACCTGACCGTCGGCGCTCAGCCGGACGTCGAACTCGATGTAGTCGGCGCCGTCGTCGATCGCCTGTTCGAAGGCCGCCAGCGTATTCTCGGGAGCGACGGTCGAGCTGCCGCGATGGGCGGTGATGGTCACATCGTCGCGCAGCGTGAAGCTGTTGAGCACCACAAAGGCCTGGCTGGCGGCGAACACCAGTACCAGCAGCTCGGCGCCCCAGGCGACCCAGGCCGGGTGATCGCGTGGCGTGGGCGCCGGTGGCCGTGGCTGACGGTGCGCCAGCCGCAGGTAGATACAGCCGATCACCAGGCTATTGACGGCTACGCCGATGAACGTCACCGCCAGGGCCAGCAGTACGTAAAGGGTCAGATAGCCGAGCATCGCCGGCAGCAGCACGGCGACGCGTTCGGGTAGCCACAGCAGCAGCGGGGTCGCCAGGGTGTCGAACAGCGCCGAGGCGAGCACCGGCAGGGTGAGGATCAACAGCAGCGGCAAGCCGACCGGCAATGTCAGCCGACGTAGCCGGCGGTATGTCAGGGCCCGGCTGCGGCGCAAGGCGGCAAGCGGGCCCAGGTCCTCGAGGATCAGGCTCGGCAGCGCCAGCGACCAGCGCAGGTAGGCGTGCAGCGCGGTGGTCAGCCAGATCAGCGCCGGCAGGCTGGCCGCAGCCAGGAACTGCCACAGCGCCAGCGGCTTGACCTGTGAAATGTAGTAAGTCTCCATGTCGCCGAGCAGCCACTGATAGAGCGCGCTCAACAGCAACAGGGGCGGCAGGGCGATCATCAGTTGAATGCCCACCTGGATCAGCGTCAGCACAACGATCCCGGGTAGCCGGCGGAAGGTACTCCACAAGGCATCCAGGGCCAGGCGGTAGCGGTAGCCCGAAGGCCGCGCCGCGACCAGCAGCATGCCTGCCTGTTGCAGGCTGAGCAGCAGCGTGGTGAAGCCGATCGCTCCCAACAGCCAGACCAGGCCGGAGGCGGACAGGACGGTATTGAGCAGTTGCGGTCCGGTCAGCACCGGTCGACCGACCTGGCCCAGCAGGGTGGCCAGTGTCGAGGCGCCGGCCGGGAGCAGCAGGGTGGTGGCGAGTAGCGTGAAGAACAGATGAAAGGCGACCAGTGGTCGCCAATGCTCGCGCAATGAGATACCCGCAGCGGTGATCAGCGCGTGCGGTGTCAGTGTCGAATCGATGTCAGGCATGTGGCAAGGGTGGCATCGCTGATATCGGCTGGCAATTTCAGCCGGCCGGTCGTCTTTCCAGGGCGTCAGTTTTCCAGGGACAAGCGCCGCTCGGCGACGACGATGCCGTTGTTGTCGGCATACAGCCATTGCCCGGGAAGCATCGTAACGCCGGCGAAGGTTATCCCGATGTCGCGCTGGCCTTCGCCGCGTTTCTCGCTGCGCCGCGGATGTGCGGCGAGTGCCTGGACGCCCAGCTCCAGTTCGGCCAGCGCATCGACGTCGCGCACGCAGCCGTGGACGATCACGCCGCTCCAGCCGTTATCGATGGCCATTTCGGCAAGCTGGTCACCGAGCAGGGCACAGCGCAGCGAGCCACCGCCATCGACGACCAGCACTGCACCGTCGCCGGGCTCGCCCAGCGCTTCCCTGATCCGCGAATTGTCCTCGAAGCATTTGACGGTGCGTATCGGGCCGCAGAAGGCGTCGATTCCGCCGACATTGGCGAACAGCGCGTCGAGGACGCTCACCTCGGGGTGGGCATCGCAGATGTCCGGAGTGACGATATGATTCATGGATGGCTCCTGATTGGCTGCTGAATCGGCTGGTTGGGCCTGGCAACCCTGAGCATGGCATAGCCGGGGAGGCGCGGGGAGCCTTTCTTTGCCGTCCTTCTTTATAAGAACGCCGGGAACGAATCCCGGCGTTATGTCTGGCAGGTTGGCCGTGGTTAGAAGCGCCAGCCCACGGAGGCGGTGAAGGTGTCGATCTTGTAATCGCTGTCGAAGTCGTAGCGTTCGTACTCGGTGCGCACCAGGAATGGATCGAAATTGAGCTGCGCGCCGACGCCGTAGACCGGATCGGTGCCGTCCTGGTCCTCGAGATCGGCACTCAGCCCACCGAGATTGCCGTCGACGTCGGTCTTCCACTTGGCGATCCCGGCCTTGGCGAAGGCGGTGAACCAAGAGGTGATCGGCAACTGGCCGACGGCGCTCACACCGTAGGCGCTGGATTCGAGGTCGGTATTGGCGCCATTGTTGCCTTCGAGACGGGTCTTGCCCAGATCCGAATAGAAGACTTCGGTGGCGAAGTAGGGATTGAACTCGTAGCCGACGAAGCCCTTGAAGGAATTGTCGTCATCGTCGACGTCGAAATCGTCGACGCCCGACTCGACGAAATTGTCGATGTCGTCGTCATCGTTCTTCAACGAGCTGAAGCCGGTACCTATGCCCAGATAGAGTCCCTCTCCGGCCTCGGCGGCCAGGACGGAGGGCGCGGCAGCGGCCAGGGCCGAGGTTGCCAATGAGGCGGTAAGCAACGTTCTGATTTTCACGAGTGTTCTCCTTGATGGATGCTCACGTACAAGCAACTGGCGAGGCGGCGGCCCGGCGCCTTGTCAGGGCGCCTTGAAGGGTGCGGGATCAGGGCACCTTGAAGGGGCCGGCCGTCTCGCGGGGATGGCGTCCTGCCGGTTCACGCGCGAGGTGACATACGCTCGATCGAGACTTCGTAAGACTATGTCGAACACTGTTCGATGGCAAGCCGGTGAAGGTTACCGAACGTAATGGCGGGCTTACGACAGCCCATAAAAAACGCCCCGCGACAGCGGGGCGTTTCGGTCATCGATTGACGATGTTGCGAGCATCGGAATCGAAAGGTCAGGCTTGTTCGGCGAGCGGAATCACGTTGGATGCCGCTTTCTGGAACTCCTCGATTTCGTGGAAGTTCATGTAACGGTAGATTTCGCCGGCCATGGCGTTGAACTCGCCCATATAGCCGCGGTATTCCTCGACACTCGGCAAGCGTCCGACCACTGCGGCGACCGCCGCCAGTTCGGCCGAGGCGAGATAGACGTTCGCCCCGTCGCCCAAACGGTTGGGGAAGTTGCGAGTCGAGGTCGAAACCACCGTCGATTTGGGAGCGACACGCGCCTGGTTGCCCATGCACAGCGAACAACCGGGCATCTCCATGCGCGCGCCGGCACGCCCGTAAATGCCGTAGTACCCTTCCTCCGTCAACTGATGCTGGTCCATCTTGGTCGGCGGTGCAAGCCACAGGCGCGTCTTGAGGCTGCCGGCGGGCTGCTTCTCGAGCAGTTTGCCGGCGGCGCGGAAGTGGCCGATGTTGGTCATGCACGAACCGATGAACACTTCGTCGATGGTCTCGCCGGCGACCTGCGAGAGCAGCCGGGCATCGTCGGGGTCGTTGGGCGCGCAGAGTACCGGCTCGGTGATCTCGGCAAGATCGATCTCGATCACTTCGGCGTACTCGGCGTCGGCGTCGGCACGCATCAGGCTGGGATCGTCGAGCCACTCCTGCATCCCGGCGATGCGCCGCTCGAGGGTCCGGCGATCGCCATAGCCCTGGTCGATCATCCACTTGAGCAGGGTGACATTGGAGGTCAGGTACTCCGCCACGCTGTCCTCGGAAAGCGTGATGGTGCAGCCGGCCGCGCTGCGCTCGGCGGAAGCGTCGGAAAGCTCGAAGGCCTGCTCGGCGGTGAGATCCTCGAGCCCCTCGATCTCCAGGATGCGACCGGAGAAGGCGTTCTTCTTGCCCGATTTCTCGACGGTCAGCAGGCCCTGCTGAATGGCGTAATAGGGGATCGCATGGACCAGGTCGCGCAGGGTGATGCCCGGCTGGCGCTCGCCCTTGAAGCGCACCAGTACCGACTCGGGCATGTCCAGCGGCATCACGCCGGTCGCCGCGGCGAAGGCCACCAGGCCCGAGCCGGCGGGGAACGAAATGCCCAGCGGGAAGCGGGTGTGCGAATCGCCGCCGGTGCCCACGGTGTCGGGCAGCAGCATGCGGTTCAGCCAGGAGTGGATGATACCGTCGCCCGGACGCAGCGAGACGCCGCCGCGATTCATGATGAAGTCGGGCAGGGTGTGGTGGGTTTCCACGTCGACCGGCTTGGGATAGGCGCTGGTGTGGCAGAAAGACTGCATCACCAGGTCGGCCTGGAAGCCCAGGCAGGCGAGATCCTTGAGCTCGTCGCGGGTCATCGGCCCGGTGGTGTCCTGGGAGCCGACGGTGGTCATCTTCGGCTCGCAGTACATGCCGGGACGCACGCCATCCATGCCGCAGGCCTTGCCGACCATCTTCTGCGCCAGGGTGAAGCCCTTGCCGGTATCGCGCGGCTGCTCGGGTGTCTTGAAGACATCGGAGGGGCCCAGGCCGAGTTCGTTGCGCGCCTTGTCGGTGAGGCCACGGCCGATGATCAGCGGGATGCGACCGCCGGCACGCACCTCGTCGAGAATCACCCGGGTCTTGAGCTCGAACGTCGAGATCACTTCGTCGCTGTCGTGACGGCAGACCTTGCCTTCGTAGGGGTAGACATCGATGACGTCGCCCATGTCGAGCTTGGATACGTCCATCTCGACGGGCAGGGCGCCGGCGTCTTCCATGGTATTGAAGAAGATCGGCGCGATCTTGCTGCCGAAGCAGAAGCCCCCGGCGCGCTTGTTGGGCACGTGCGGGATGTCGTCGCCGAAGAACCACAGCACGGAATTGGTGGCCGACTTGCGCGACGAGCCGGTGCCCACCACGTCGCCGACGTAGGCGACCGGGAAGCCCTTGGCCTTGACCGCGTCGATCTGCTCCAGCGGACCCTTGACGCCGGGCTCGAGCGGCTCGATGCCGTCGCGTGGGTTCTTGAGCATGGCATTGGCGTGCAGCGGGATGTCCGGACGCGACCAGGCATCCGGGGCCGGCGACAGGTCGTCGGTATTGGTTTCCCCGGGTACCTTGAAGACCGCCAGGCTGATCTTCTCGGCCAGCGCCGGCTTGGCCAGGTACCACTCGGCGTCGGCCCACGACTGCAGGACGCCCTGGGCCACGCTGTTGCCGTTGCCGGCGCGCTCGGCGACGTCATGGAAGGCGTCGAACATCAGCAGGGTGTGCTTGAGCTGTTCGCCCGCCTCATCGGCCAGCGCCGCGTCGTCGAGCAGCTCGACCAGCGTGGCGATGTTGTAGCCACCCTGCATGGTCCCCAGCAGCTTGACCGCATGAATCTTGTCGATCAGCGGCGAGTCGGCCTCGCCCTTGGCGATGGCGGTCAGGAAGCCGGCCTTGACGTAGGCGGCCTCGTCGACGCCCGGCGGAACGCGATCGGTAATCAGCTCGAGCAGGAACTGTTCTTCGCCGGCCGGCGGGTTCTTGAGAAGTTCGATCAGCGCAGCGGTTTGCTCGGCATTCAGCGGCTTGGGCGGTACGCCCTCGGCAGCGCGCTCCTCGACATGGTGGCGGTAGGCTTCAAGCACGTTGGGGAACCCTCATCAATTATCGGAATCCAGCGGGGGCAGAAAAGAGGGACCAAGTAGTGACGAATGTCGCTTAAATGGCGGTTTTTTTCTGTTACCTCTGGCCCTGTCTGAGCCGAGCGCATTCTACGGGAAACTGTCGACAATGTTAAGCGAGACGGCTCCGGCGAGCTTCATTGCGCACATTTGCCGCGCCGGGATCGGACCGGCCGGTCGCTGGTCGTGACCTGGCGCGTTATCATGAAGCCTCTGTCGGGAGGACTTGATGTCGCAACGTATTGTTTCGCCCTGCGTAGGGCTTTGTTCGACGACCGTGGGCGATCCGGTATGCCGTGGCTGCCAGCGCCACGAGAGCGAGATCCGCGACTGGTTCGTCTACAGCGATGCAACGCGGCGCGAGGTGATGCAGCGGTTGGACGCCTGGCGTTCGCGGATCGCCGGCGAGTACCTGCGGGTCAGCGATGAAGCGCAGCTCGAGGCGCAACTGGTGCGTCATCGCATACGCCATCGTCCGGACCAGCCGGCGTTATCGCGCGCGGTGGAGTTGTTGCGGGTCGGCCGGGGGCGGATGCGCGACATCACGCGTTACGGACTGCAAGCTCACGGTAAAGGTTTGCATCTGTCGGCCGATGAGCTCTATGAGACGATCGCGACGGCGCTGATGGCTCACGCCGAGGCTCGGCGGCACCATCCCGGCTTCACTCATTCGACGGGATCTTCCCCATGATTGCGATGCAAGACGATTCCATAGAAGCCCTGCTGCCCGCCGAGTTGCTGGCCTTTCTGCCCTGTGCCACGCCGGCGGGCTGGGTCGAGGCGGCATTGGCCAACCAGGCGCTGTTGCTGATCGACCATGCGCAGTGCGAAAAGAAGGCGGCTTCCACGGCGATGAGCCTGATGTACCGTTACGTCGATCGCCCGCTGCTGCTGACCAAGATGTCGCAGTTGGCACGCGAGGAATTGCTGCATTTCGAGCAGGTCGTCAAGTTGATGGAGGAGCGGGGCATCCGCTACCGCCAGTTGAGCGCGTCGCGCTACGCCGACGGCTTGCGGCGACACGTGGAACGCGACGATCCCCAGCGGCTGATCGATATCCTGATCGTCGGCGCGTTCATCGAGGCGCGCAGCTGCGAACGCTTCGCCCGGCTGATTCCGCATCTGGATGCTGAACTTGCCAAGTTCTATCGCTCTCTGGTTAAGTCGGAAGGGCGACACTATGAGGATTACTTGATGTTGGCCCAGCGCTTCGCGGAAGGTCCCATCGAATCCCGTATCGCCTTCTTCGCCGATCGCGAGCGCGAGCTGATCGAAACGCCTGACGAGACGTTCCGTTTCCATAGTGGCCTGCCCGCCGTGGCTTGAGTCAACGAACGCTGTCAGGGCTCGCTGTCGTCGACAGAGCAACGCAGGAACCTATAACAATGGTACGGACTCCTTCCGTCAATGCGCAGTTAACGCTGTTCGGTCACTTCTCCCTTTCGCTGGGTGACGACACCCTCACCCAATTCAGTTACGACAAGGTCAAGGCACTGCTGGTCCACCTGCTGTTGCAGGGCCAGCCCGTAAATCGTGCTGCGTTGGCCGAGCTGCTATGGCCCGATCAGGGGCTTTCCTCGGGGCGCACGAACCTGCGCCATGCGCTGCACTGTCTGCGTCAGAGTCTCGGCGACGAGGCCGACCAGGTGCTGGCGGTATCGCGTCAGACCATCGCCTTCCAGCTTCCTGCCGACTGGCAGTTCGATCTGCATAGCATCGAGCGGTTGCTCGCCGAGACACCGGACGTCGCGCGTCTCGAGCGTCTGCTGACGCTTTACCGCGGCGATCTCGCCGAAGAGCTGCAGCTTGCCCAATGCGCCGAATACCAGCGCTGGCTGGTACGTATCCGTGGCGAGTGGCGCCAGCGCGTGCTGGCCTATGCCGAGCAGGTCCTGCAGGAGGTCGACGAGCTGCCCGACCCGCTGCTGCGTACGTTGGTCAGTCGCTTTTCCGGCTATGGACCGTTTCACGAGCGGCTGATTCGTCAGTTGATCGAGCAGGGTCAGTCGGCCGCCGCGCACGAGGAATACAACGCCTACCTGCAATTGCTGGCGCTGTCGGGCCAGCAACCCGAACCGAACATTCTGCAGTTGGCGCGCTACTGGTCGGACAGCAGCGCCAGCGAACTGCAGCCGATGTCGCCGCAGGGGGCTTTCTCGCGCGTGCTGGCCGCCGACAGCCAGCCGGTGCGCGACGACGAGATCGAGCACCGGCAGCTGTCGGTGATGGCCATTCGCCTGCGCCTGCGCGGCGAATGGGAGGAGCGCGGCGAGGTGCGCGCCTGTCTTTCCCTGCAGATCGAGCTGCTGCGCTGGCTTGAGCGTCAGTGCAATCACTTGGGCGGGTTCTGGTTGCCGGGCGCCACGGGCGGGCTGGGGCTGGCCTGTTTCGGTACCCATGGCCCGGCCCACCAGCTCGCCGAGCTGGTCGCGCTCTACGAGCATTGCCGTCGCGTCCTGCCCGAGGAGATAGCCCGGCAGTGGGGCGGAGAGAGCGAGCGGCCGCAATTCGAGCTGGCCGCGGGGTTGGATAGCGGGCGGGTGGTCTACCTGCCCGAGCGGCAGCTGGTCGACCCGCTGGGGCAGGTCACCCAGCGCTCGCTCGATCTGATGAGCGTCGCCGAAGGCAGCGAGCTGGTGATCTCCCAGGAGGCGAGCCAGCACATGCCGCCGGCGCTCGATCTGCAGCCGCGTCTGTCGTCGCGGTTGATGGCAAGCGACGGCAAGGTGCGCCTGCGTGCGCTGGTGCTGGGCGTCAACGAGGGCGGGCGCAACGCCACGCCGCCCGATCTGGTGGGCCGCGAAAGCGCACTGCGCAAGCTGCGCGATGCGCTGGCGCGTGCCGGGCTCGGATTGCGCCAGAGCATGCTCGTCCAAGGCGCCTCGGGCATGGGCAAGTCGGCGCTGATGGTCAGCTTCAGGCAACTGGTGCAGAGCGAAGACGTGTCGCTATGCTGGCAATCGACCACCCGCATGTCGATGCTCGAGCCGTTCAGCGTCGCCCGCATGCTGTTGCGTTGGCACTGTCACGATAAGCTGGATGCCGAGACCTTCGATCAGGTGCTGGTGGATCAGGGCCATGCCGGGCTCGTCGAAGCGACCGAACCCTGCCAACTGCTGCATCAGGCGTTGGGTCTGGAGAGCGACGGCGATAGCCTGGGCTTGGCGCAAAGCGGCGAGGCGGTCGATCTGCTGGTCGGCGTCCTGCATCGGCTGATCGAGCGGGTCACTGCGGACAAGCCGCTGGTGATGATGGTCGACGACCTGCAATGGGTCGACGAGCCTTCGCTCAAGATGCTTGCCGGGCTGCAGGCGCGCCTGCCGATCAACAGCGCCTTCCTGCTGGTGGCCAGCCACCACGGCCGCGAGCCGCTACCGGTCAAGCTGCACTGGGACCAGCAGATCGCGCTCGACAGGCTCGATGCCATGCAATCCTCGCGGCTGCTCTCGCAGCTGGCGCGACGCTACCGGCTGCATCTCAGTCCGCGCTTACGCGGACAGCTGATCGAGCGTTGCGATGGCGTGCCGCTGTATCTCCAGGAGATCTGCCGACGGCTGGACATGGATCGCCGCGAGGGGCGCAGCGTGCAGGTCGACGAACTGCCTCGCGGCTTGCTCGGGCTGCTGGCCAGTCGCATCGACCAGCTCGAGGGCGACCGTCACATCGCGCATGTCGCCGCCGTGCTGGGGCGCCAGTTCCGTCTCGACTTTCTCCAGGAATGCAGCGGTCTCGACGAGGAGCGCCTGCGCCAGGGGCTCGAACACATGCGTCGCCTGGAGGTCATCGAGGCCGGCGAGCCGCATAGCGAGTACAAGTACCAGTTCACTCATCCGCTGCTTCAGGAGGCCGCCTACCTGTCCTGCCCGCGCGACGTGCGCGCGCGCATCCACCAGCAGGTGGTCGGGCTGATCGAGGAGCGTTTCCCGATGTGGATCAGTCGCCACCCCGGCGACTTCGCGACGCATCTGCGACGCAGCGGACACTTTACTCGGGGGGCGCGCTACTTCGAGCTGGCCGCCCGCGAGGCGCTCAAGGTCAGTGCCAATCGCACGGCGTTGCGCATGGCCGACGCCGGGCTGGCCAGTCTGCGCCAGGTGGAGGGCCATACCGAGCGCGAGATCAGCCTGTTGACCGTCAAGGGCCAGGCGGCCTTCGCCCTGGAGGGCCATGGCTCGCCGATTGCCCACGAAAGCTTCGTCAAGGCGCGTGAGCTCATCGAGGGTACTCCCTGCGCCGATGAAGAGACCGAGCTGGAACAGCGTTTCCTGGTCAAGTGGGGGCTGTGGGTGGGCTGTAGCCAGCGGTTCGCGCATGCCGATGCCTTCTCGCTGGCCTCGAAGATGGCGGCGGTCGCCGAGCAGTTGTCGGATCCGCGCTATCGTCGCCTGGCCGACTACGCCCGCGCGCACTGCGAATACTGGGCCGGGCGCGTTCGCGAAGCCAACGAGCATCTCGAGGAGATCGATCCGCTGCACCAGCCGATGATGCTCGAATGGCTGCCGTTCTCGGACCATCCGCAGGTCGCCGCGGCCTGCTATCAGGGGTGGGCGCAGTGCCTGCGGGGCGATTACCGTCGCGCCGAGCAGCAGATGGAGGCCGCCATCCGGCTCGCCGAGACCTACAACCACCCCGGTTCGCTGGCGCTCTCGCTACTCTTTGCCGCGGCGATGTACCGCCAGTTGGGGCACGTTCATCTGGCCGGTGCGCGCGCCGAGCGCGCCTTCGAGGTCACGCGCACCCCCGATCTGCATATCTGGCACATGACGGCGCAGTGTGCCCTGGGTTGGCACAAGGCGCTGTCCGGCGATCGGGCGGGGCTGTCGATGATCGAGGCGAGCCTCGAGGAACTGGCCGAACTGGCCGGGCAGGATCGCTATCAGCGACCGATGCTGTGGTACACCGACGCCTGTTTCGCGCTGGGCGAGCTGGCGCTGGGCGAGGATTATCTGGACCAGTGCCTGATGATCGCCCGCGAGCGCAGCTCACTGTTCGTGCCGGAGCTTTCGATCCATCTGGCACGCGTCTATCAGCGCCAGGGGCGCTCTCCCGATGCGGTACGTCAACTGGCCGAGCAGGCCCTCGAACAGGCCCGCGAGCACGACGACCTGCATCACCAATTGTGCGCACTCGAGTTGTGGCTGGATGTCGTCGACCCCAGCGATCGGCATGCCAGCGACGAGCTGCGGCGCCTGCTCAAGGAGGTCACCCAGAGCGATGCGCCGGTATTGTTGCGCTGGCGCACGCTACTCGACAAGCAACTCTCGCGTCCGGCCGCCTTCGAGTCGTGACCCCCGTCGCCGATTGGCGTTATAGCGGGAACGGCTCCAGCAGAGGGGCCGTTCGCTCGTCGGCACGTACCTGCCAGCCCCGGTCGCTGCGCCAGTCACCGAGTACGATGCGCTGGGCGGGTTGACCGTCGACCTCGAGACGATGGACGTCGGGGCGATGGGTATGGCCGTGAATCAGCGTGCGTACGCCATGCTCGGCCATCGTCCGTTCCACCTCGGAGGGGGTGACATCCATGATGTCTTCGGCCTTGTTGGAATTGGCCTCTCCCGATTGCTGGCGAATCTGCTTGGCCAGTTCGAGGCGCTGCTCGACCGGCAATGCCAGGATCTGCGCCTGCCACTGCGGGTCGCGCGCCTTGGTGCGAAACGCCATGTAGGCCTCGTCGCGGGTGCACAGACTGTCGCCATGCATCAGCAGCGTTCGTTCGCCACCCAATTCCACGATGCTGGGGTCGGGTAGCAGGATGGCGCCGGTGGCCGCGGTAAACCCGTCACCGATCAGGAAATCGCGATTCCCGTGCATGAAGTAGAGCCGGGTACCGGCGTCGCTCAGGCGCTTGAGCGCCTCGAGGATGCGGGTCTCGAATTCGCCCCGGTAATCGTCGCCGATCCAGGCTTCGAACAGGTCACCGAGAATATACAGCGCATCGGCGTGGCGAGCCTCGCGCTCCAGGTACGCCAGGAAGCCTTGCGCAATGGCGGGCTCATTGGGATGCAAATGCAGGTCGGAAATCAGCAGGGTCGTCATGACAACGGCCTTTTGCGCGGGCGGTGAAGTAGGGACTGGCCCGCCGTCAAGCGGGCCGAGTGAGGCGCGGCGTGATTCAGTCGCGGATTTCGGCGCGCTCGAGGATGACGTCCTCGGCGGGCACGTCGGCATGCATGCCGCGCCGTGTGGTGGGCACGGCCTTGATCTTCTCGACCACGTCCATGCCGGCGACGACTTCGCCGAATACGCAGTAACCCCAGCCCTGCAGGTTCTTGCCGCGATGATCGAGAAAGTCGTTGTCGGCGATATTGATGAAGAACTGGGCGGTGGCCGAGTGCGGGTCCTGGGTGCGCGCCATGGCGACGGTGCCCTTGCGGTTCTTCAGCCCGTTGTCGGCTTCGTTTTCGATCGGCTCGCGGGTGGGCTTCTGTTCGAAATCGGTGTCGAAGCCGCCGCCCTGGACCATGAAGCCGTTGATCACGCGGTGGAACAGGGTGTCGTCGTAATGCCCGTCGCGAACGTATTGTTCGAAGTTGGCTGCGCTCTTGGGCGCCTTGTCATGGTCGAGTTGCAGGTGAATCTCGCCATAATTGGTATGCAGTACAATCATTGGGATCTCGAACTGGCTGGGTGGAGCGAAACTGTCTGGGCGGCGCCTTGGCGAAGCGCGCGAGCGTCACGCTATAATAGCGGCTTTCGAGCGATGCGCGAAACCGCCCCGGCGTTCGCGACATTGCCACACGCGTAGACAAGAGGTTCCTTGACGTCCCATGACCATTGAGAGCACCAGCGCCCCGAACTTCATCCGCAACCAGATCCGCGAGGAAGTCGACGCGGGCACGGTCGACAAGGTCGTTACCCGCTTTCCCCCCGAGCCCAACGGCTTTCTGCACATCGGCCATGCCAAGTCGATCTGCCTGAATTTCGGGATCGCCGAGCAATTCGGCGGGGACTGCCACCTACGCTTCGACGACACCAACCCGGCCAAGGAAGAGCAGGTCTACATCGATGCGATCAAGGCCGACGTCGAGTGGCTGGGCTTCGAATGGGCCGGCAAGGTACGTTTCGCATCGGATTATTTCGACCAGTTGTACGCCTGGGCGCAGCATCTGGTGCGCGAGGACAAGGCCTACGTCGACGACCTGTCGCCCGACGAGATTCGCGAGTATCGCGGCACATTGACCGAACCGGGCCGGCCGAGCCCCTATCGTGACCGCTCTGCCGACGAGAACCTCGATCTGCTCGAGCGCATGCGTAGGGGCGAGTTCGCTGAGGGTGAGAAGGTGTTGCGGGCCAAGATCGACATGGCTTCGCCCAATATCAACCTGCGCGACCCGATTCTCTACCGCATCCGTCATGCCAGTCATCACCAGACCGGCGACAAGTGGAAGATCTATCCGTCCTACGACTTCACCCATGGCCAATCGGACGCCATCGAGGGCGTGAGCCATTCGATCTGCACGCTTGAGTTCGAGGACCACAGGCCGCTCTACGACTGGTTCCTGGCCAACCTGCCCGTGCCCAGCACGCCGCGTCAGATCGAGTTCGCGCGCTTGAACCTAGACTACACGGTGACCTCCAAGCGCAAGCTCAAGCTGCTCGTCGATCAGGGTTTCGTCGACGGCTGGGACGATCCGCGCATGCCGACCATCTCGGGAATGCGCCGGCGAGGCTACACGCCGGGCTCGATTCGCAAGTTCTGCGAGATGATCGGCGTCACCCGTGCCGAGGGTGGCATGGTCGACATCGCCATGCTCTACCACGCCATTCGCTCGGATCTCGAGGACAATGCGCCGCGGGCGATGTGCGTGCTCAAGCCGCTCAAGGTCGTGCTGACCAACGTGCCGGCCGACCATGACGAGGTCTTCGAGGTCGCGGGCCATCCGGCCCGCGACGACATGGGCACGCGGCGCCTGCCGCTGACCCGCGAAATCTGGATCGACCAGGACGACTTCATGGAGGAGCCCCCCAAGAAGTTCTTCCGCCTGGCGCCGGGCAAGGAGGTGCGGCTGCGCAACGCCTACGTGATCCGTTGCGACGAGGTGATCAAGGACGCTGCCGGGGAGCTCAGCGAGCTGCGCTGCAGCGTCGACTTCGACACGCTCGGCCAGAATCCCGAGGGGCGCAAGGTCAAGGGCGTGATCCATTGGGTGAGCGCCGAGCAGGCCGTGCCCGTCGAAGTCCGCCTCTACGACAACCTGTTCCAGGTCGAGGCGCCGGATCGCGATCGCGACGTCGATTTCCTCGAGCACCTCAACCGCGACTCGCTGACCGTCGTCGAGGGCTATGCCGAACCCAGCCTGGCCGAGGTCGCGCCCGAAAGCCGTTATCAGTTCGAGCGCATCGGCTATTTCTGCGCCGACCGCCACGCAGCGGCCGAGGGCAAGCGGGTGTTCAATCGTATCGTCGGGCTCAAGGACACCTGGGCGAAGATTCAGAAGAAGGGCTGAGCGCATGCAGATCTACAACACCCTGACCCGGCGCAAGGAGCCGTTCACGCCGATCGAGGCCGGCAAGGTGCGCATGTACGTCTGCGGCATCACCGTCTACGACTACTGCCACATCGGGCATGCCCGGGTGATGGTGGCGTTCGACGTGATCACCCGCTACCTGCGCAGCCGCGGCTTCGACGTTACCTATGTGCGCAACATCACCGACATCGACGACAAGATCCTCAAGCGGGCCGACGAGAACGGCGAGACGATCGGCGCATTGACCGAGCGCATGATCGCCGCCATGCACCAGGACGAGGGGCGCCTGGGCGTGCTGCGGCCCGATCACGAGCCGCGCGCCACGGCACACATCGACGACATCGTGGCGATGATCGAGACGCTGATTGCCAAGGGCTTCGCCTACGCGGCGGATAACGGCGATGTCTACTACCGGGTTCGCAAATTCGCCGATTACGGCAAGCTCAACAATCGCAATCTCGATGAGATGCGCTCGGGCGCGCGGGTCGAGGTCGACGAGCACAAGGAAGACCCGCTCGACTTCGTGCTCTGGAAGGCCGCCAAGCCCGATGAGGCGAGCTGGCCGTCGCCCTGGGGAGCGGGGCGTCCGGGTTGGCATATCGAATGCTCGGCGATGTCGACCTGCTGTCTCGGCGAGACGTTCGACATTCACGGCGGGGGCCCCGACCTGACCTTTCCGCACCATGAAAACGAGATCGCCCAGAGCGAGGCGGCGACCGGCAAGCGCTACGTCAACACCTGGATGCATGCCGGCGCGGTGCGTGTCGATCAGCAGAAGATGTCCAAGTCGCTGGGCAATTTCTTCACCATTCGCGATGTCCTCGAGGTGCATGACCCGGAAGTGGTGCGCTACCTGCTGGTCGCCAGTCACTATCGCAGCCCGATCAACTACGCGCCCGAGGCGCTCACGGAGGCGCGTCGCTCGCTGGAGCGCTTCTACAATGCGCTCGAGGGCGTGACGCCGGTCGCCGGCGAGTTGGACGGGCAATTCGCGGCGCGTTTCGAAGCGGCGATGGACGACGACTTCAACACCGCCGAGGCGCTGGCGGCGCTGTTCGAACTGGCGCGCGAGCTCAATCGCGCCAAGCAGGACGATCCCGCGCGGGCACAGACACTGGCTTTCGAACTCAAGCGACTGGGCCACCTGCTCGGACTGTTCGAGCAGGAGCCCGGCGTATTCCTCCAGGGTGGAGGCGAAGCGTTACCGCTATCCGAGGCTGAAATAGAGGCGCGTATCGTTGCCCGCACCGAGGCCAAGCAGGCGCGGGATTTTGCCGAGGCCGATCGCATCCGCGACGAATTGGCGACGCTGGGCATCGTGCTCAAGGATTCCCGGGAGGGGACGGCCTGGGTGCTGGAGCGGCGCTGAGCCGGCATCGTCCGGGGTGATATGGCAAAAAAAACCGCGAGTCGATGACTCGCGGTTTTTTTTTGCAGCTGTTCATGCAGCCGAGGTGTGAAACGCTTTCAGGCTCGCTGGGGAGCGCGGCGTGTCGTGCCCAGGCGCTTGACCATCGCTTCGACCATTTGCGCGGAGTGCGTCGCCGCCTGATCAATGAAGTCCTTGAAGGAGACGTTCGACTCCTTGCCGGCGATGTCCGACAGGGCGCGGATCACCACGAAGGGGCAGCCATAGAGGTGGCACGTCTGGGCGATGGCGGCCGCTTCCATCTCGGCGGCGAGCATGGTCGGGAAGCGATCGCGTGTGCGCGCGACGGCATCGGGGCAGGCCATGAACGCGTCGCCGGTGGCGATCAGCCCCTCGTGGACGCGTAGATGTCCCAGTTCCTCCACGCACTGGCGGGCGACGCTGACCAGCCGCTGGTCGGGCAGATAGGCGGCGGGCATCAACGGTACCTGGCCGTGCTCGTAGCCGAACACCACGGCATCGACGTCATGGTGGCGGACCTCGCTGGAGATGACCACGTCGCCGACTTCGAGCTCGGCCCCGAAGCCGCCGGCCGAGCCGGTGTTGATGATCACTTCGGGCTGGTACATGTCGAGCAGCAACGTGGTGCCGACCGCCGCATTGACCTTGCCGATGCCGGACTGAAGGATCACTACCTCCACGCCGTGAAGTTGGCCGATATGAAAGGTCGAGCCAACGTGCTGACGGGTCTCGCGGTTGTCGAGCAACGAGGCCAGACGTGCCACTTCTTCGGCCATGGCACCGATGATGCCTATCTTATGCATGTGTCGAGCTGTCCTTCTGCGTGGTGGGCGGGCTCAGGCGAAAACCTGGTTCCATTCGTCGCGCTTGGCGAGGAACTCGCGCGCCAGGGCCTTGGCGCCGTCCAGGCTGTGGCTGGCCGCCCAGCCGCACTGCATCTCGTTGCAGGCTGGTACCTCATCGGCGGCGAGAACGTCCTCGAGGGTGCCTTCGATCAGGTTGAGGACGTCGTCGTAGTCGTCGTGATTGATCATCGCGATGTAGAACCCGGTCTGACAGCCCATCGGGCTGATGTCGACGACCTTGTCGCTATGGTTGCGTGACAGCTCGGCCATCAAGTGTTCCAGGGAGTGCAGCGCGGGCATCTCCATATGGCCCTTGTTGGGCTGGCAGATGCGCATGTCGTACTTGTGGATGTTGTCGCCGTTGATGCCGGTCTTGATGCCGGCCAGGCGTACGTAGGGCGCTTTGACCTTGGTGTGATCCAGGTTGAAGCTTTCCACGTTCATCGGCTTGTCGCTCATCCAGGACTCCTGGTTGCTGAATGGTCGCAAAGAAGGTTAGCCGCCCAATTATAACGAAAGGACGTCAATCCTGCATTGCATCATGCCGCTCGGCGGCATCGAGGGTGTTCTCGAGCAGCGACGCCACCGTCATCGGACCGACGCCGCCGGGGACCGGGGTAATGTAGCTGGCTCGGCTGGCTGCCGCTTCGAATTCGACATCGCCGATCAGGCTGCCGTCCGGCTGCCGGTTGATGCCCACGTCGATGACGATCGCCCCCGGCTTGACCCACTCGCCGCTGACCACGCCGGGCTTGCCGACGGCCACGACCAGTATATCGGCGCGCTGCACGTGACTCTTGAGGTCGCGAGTGAAGCGATGGCATACGGTGGTGGTGCTGCCGGCGAGCATCAGCTCCAGCGCCATCGGCCGGCCGACGATATTGGAGGCGCCGACGACGGTGGCGTCCAGGCCGCGCACGGCCAAGCCGCTCTCCTGGAGCAGGGTCATGATGCCCTTGGGCGTGCAGGGGCGCAGGACCGGCAGGCGTTGCGCCAGGCGCCCGAGATTGTAGGGGTGGAAGCCATCGACGTCCTTGTCGGGGCGAATGCGTTCGAGAATCGGTCGCTCGTCGAGATGAGCCGGCAATGGAAGCTGGACGAGGATGCCGTCGACGCCAGGGTCGGCGTTGAGTCGATCGACGAGCTGTTCCAGCTCCTGCTGGGTAATGTCGGCGGGCAGGGCATGCCGGAACGAGTGAATGCCGGCCTGCTCGCAGGCGCGGTGCTTGTTGCGCACGTAGACCTCCGAGGCGGGGTCTTCGCCGACCAGCACCACGGCCAGGCCGGGCACCCGATGCCCTGATTCGCGGCGGGCGGCGACCCGTCGAGCAACCTGTTGGCGAACATGCGCGGCAATGGCCTTGCCATCGATCATTTGGGCGGTCATCGAAGATTCCTTTGCACTGAAGCGGGCTGCGGTGCCGGCGAAAAAGGCGGCGATGCAAGGGCGCTGATTTTCGCACGCTCCCGTCTTCAGTCAAAGCGCTCGGGGCCAGCCGTCTGCCCTGAGGGAGCGCTAAAGGCTTGACCTGCGGTGTGTCTTGAGTAGAATGTGCAGCGCTTGACGAGGCCTATGGCTGCGTCAGGGCCGTGTTCAGCGCCGACGGGGCATAGCGCAGTCTGGTAGCGCGCCTGCTTTGGGAGCAGGATGTCGGGGGTTCAAATCCCTCTGCCCCGACCAGTCGGCGATGACCGGAAGTAGTGCCGTCAGCTTGACTGGGCAAGGCCTTAGCGATAGGCGCTCATAGCTCAACCGGATAGAGCAACGGCCTTCTAAGCCGTAGGTTGCAGGTTCGAGTCCTGCTGGGCGCGCCAGGTAGTAGCTGGTCAGGTCCGGCAATTGCACTGACGGGTCGAGCGACTCGTAGGCATGACAAGCGACAATGGTGGATGTAGCTCAGTGGTAGAGCCCCGGATTGTGGCTCCGGTGGTCGTGGGTTCGATCCCCATCATCCACCCCA